>NZ_BAAACY010000070.1:0-30335 GCF_039521925.1 Virgibacillus salarius
GAATTAGGATTTGCCTTTATGGCGGTGAACTTAAGAAAGTACACCGCCATAACACAAAATTCATGTATTTTATGATAATGAAAAAGATTCCAGCTATCTATTTTTGATAACTGGAATCTCCTTTTTACTTCTCCAGGCTAGTTATGTCCCAGCCCCATTTTTATTTCAGCAGAAAAATGCATTTGTGATATCTGCGGTTAAAAAATGACAACTGTCAACTATACTTTGTGACATACTATACTAAAATTACGCACTTATATCTACTAAACTTAGGAAAAGGGAGCTGATGTAGAATGTCTAGTAAGATAATCGAAGTGAATCGATTAAGTAAAAAATATACTACGGTTAGTGCATTAGATACTGTTTCATTTTCAATTAGACAGGGTGAAGTAGTTTCCCTGTTAGGGCCAAACGGCGCTGGTAAAACAACCATTTTATCCATCATTTTAGGTTTACTAACACCAACAGCTGGTTCGGTTCGTTTGCTAGGAATGGACCCAAGAAATCAACTTGTTAAGCAAAGAATTGGTGTTATGCTTCAGGAAACAGGCTTAATGGATAGATTAACTGTTAGAGAACTACTTAAGCTATTTCGTTCCTATTATACAAAACCACTTTTATTGGATGACATGATAAGAATAACAGGATTAACAACCAAAGAGCTTCAAAATAAAGTTGAATATTTATCAGGTGGTCAAAAGCGAAGGGTGAATTTTGCGTTAGCAGTAGCGGGTAATCCAGAAGTGCTTATACTGGATGAACCAACTAATGGTTTGGATGCGATATCTAGGGCATCTTTTTGGCAAGGAGTTACTCAACTAGCAAACCAAGGAAAGACGATTATTTTTACGACACATTATTTACATGAAGCTGATGATATCGCTAATCGAATTATTCTGTTTAATAAAGGACGTGTAATTGCTAATGGTTCTTCAGACGAGATAAAAGAAAAACTCTCAAAACAGTATGTATCATTCAAAATAAATAATGATACGGGAATACCTCAATTGAAGCACCCAGCTATTATCGGTATTGAACAACGATACGACCGAATATATATTGAGACCAAGGATACCGACTCTATCGTTTCTTACATTACTCAACATCAAACAAACACATACGATATTCAAATTGATAAAGGCAAGATGGAAGATGTCTTTCACACTTTAGTCAAAGAAGGGAGTAAATAAATGAGAGTCTTATATTATCAATCTATGGCCGAGATGAAAAGGGCATTTCGAAATCCGTACTATGTTTTTTGGTCTCTATGTATTCCTGTCATTTTTTATTTTGTTTTTACAAACGTGATAAATGTTGGAGTGAGTGATGGAGAACTCTGGGCGTCACATTATTTAATGTCGATGACTACATTTAGTGTGATGGGGTCAAGTATCATGTCACTAGGTATACGGATGGTTCAAGAGAAGTCGACTGGTTGGATCAAATTTATAAAAGTGACTCCTCTGTCTAATGCAACCTATTTATTGAGTCAAATGATTGGACAAAGTTGTATTCATCTATTATCGATTATTGTAATATTTTTTGCTGGCTTTGTAATAAATGGTGTTTCCCTAACTGCTATGCAATGGATAATAAGTGGTTTGTGGATTATAATAGGTTCTTTTGCATTTTTAACATTAGGGACACTCATTGGTACTATGAAAAAAGTGGATACTGCAAATGGTGTAAGTAATATCCTTTTTCTTGCATTAGCATTAATAGGTGGTATGTGGATGCCTTTAGATACTATGCCTAAGTGGCTGCAAGCAATAGCCGAGTGGTTACCCTCCTATAATTTTGTTAATGGTCCCTGGGAAATAATACGAGGGAATACTCCACATTGGGGTAATTTGCTAATTCTTTTCTTCTTTACGGGTTTATTTATGATATTATCAACCTATATAAGACGTAGACAAGAGGTGGTGTGATTAGCTTGGTAAAGCAATGCAGGTTTTCCATTTTCCCATTCAAATATGGCTTATATCCATACATATTTTTAGTATATTTATTTATCCCTATTTCATTTCTGTGGGATGAGGTGGGGATGAAGAAATTATTAGGCTTCTTTCTATTAATATTATTTACTGTATCATATCGACAACTCTACTACATTACTAGTCATACGTCTTTTTCTATATGGCTAGGCATACAAATGGTGATTATTTGTATCCAAAGTATTTTTTATCATTATAATTTTATGTACTTAAGTTTTTTTACTGTAAACTTTATTTCATGGTACTTAGAGAAAAAGCAATTCCATATTGCCTGGGGCTGGCTTGCATGTACAATTGGAGTACCATTGGTATACCATGGTTTTATTACACATTCATTTCCTTTTTTGAACGCTCTCCCTTTTGTAGTGGTAATTCTTGCTGCCCCATTTGGAATACGTTCAATGAATAAACGAATGGAGTTGGAAAGCGAGCTAGATGAAGCTAATGCAAAAATAAAAGAGCTAGTTAAACGGGAAGAAAGAACAAGAATTGCCCGTGATTTACATGATACGCTTGGCCATACGTTGTCTTTAATTACCCTGAAAAGTCAGCTAGTTGAACGTTTGATAACAAAAGATAAAAACAGGGCTAAACAAGAGGTTAAGGAAATAGAATTAACATCTAGGATAGCGCTGGATCAAGTGAGGGAATTAGTAACCAGTATGAAGTCTCATACCATTATGGAAGAACTTATTTATGTACAAGATATTTTACAAACTGCTAACATACAAGTTCATACGAATATAAATATTCATATGGAGAGTCTACCAATAGTCGAGCAGAGTATGCTTAGTTTATGCCTACGTGAAGCGGTCACAAACATTGTAAAACATAGTAAAGCATCTTATTGTTGGATTGATTTAAAGGATACAGTTGAAAATACATACTTAATCGTGGCAGATGATGGAATTGGGCAATCCCGGGAATGGGGAGAAGGGAATGGTTTAAAGGGGATGAAAGAGAGGTTATCTTTAATTAATGGAGCGTTGACTGTACATACTACGAATGGTAGTGTACTGGAAATGCAGGTTCCTAAAGTAAAGAAAGATGTGGAAACATATGTATAGAATTGTAATTGCAGAAGATCAAAAAATGTTATTGGGGGCGCTCAGTTCTTTATTGGATTTAGAGGAGGATATGGAAGTGATTGGTCAGGCAACTAATGGCGAACAAGCATTAAAGCTTATTCAAACCTTAAACCCAGATATCTGTTTGGTAGATATTGAAATGCCTGTAATGGATGGGTTGCAAGTTGCTGACTATGTAAAGCGTATAGAGAATGGTCCGAAAGTTATCATTTTAACTACCTTCCAAAAACCTGGTTATTTTGAAAAAGCACTAAAATTAGGCATTGATGGCTACCTATTAAAAGATCGTTCTATTGATGAACTTTCTGCAGGTATACGCCAGGTAGCAGCAGGGAAGCAGGTTTATAGTCAGGAGTTAATGGTAGGAATACTTAAAGATGAAAACCCTTTAAATCAGCGGGAGCAAAAAATACTTCAACTTATAGCCATGGGAAAAACTGCGAAGGAAGTAGCAAGTACATTATATTTGTCCTACGGTACGGCACGAAACTATATATCAGAGATTATCCAAAAGCTAGCAGCAAAAAACCGCATAGAAGCGGTTGAAATTGCTAGAAATAAGGGCTGGATATAAAAAGTAAGTAGAATAGTAAGTGTTAAATGATCAGCTGTAGAATTTAGTAGGTTCATGGTTTAGAAGTATATTATGAATTTACTTTAATAGAATTAGGATTTTTATCCACTATTTCATTGGAATCATCATTTAATTCCACATATCCAAAAATTCCGAAAGTAATAATTAAGATAGCAAACATGGCAACAAGAACTTTCTTCATGTTTATTCCTCCATATGTGATTTCTATACTCAGTATAATAAAAATGTTTTTTAATAACCATAGTTTTTTATGACATTTTTTGTGGGAATTCTTACAAATTTGTAAGTTATTGAAGCATTTTTAACAGGTAATTGTAAAACATAAAGAAAAGAAAAAGTCAGCCGCTACTATTCCAATATCCTACAGTTTCATACGACTTATCTCATTAAACATTTTTCAGGCTTTATGTTAAACTGAAGAAGAAATAATCGTGTATAAAATACTATGAAGCGAAACAGTTGTTTATGATAAACATTGTTGCTGTTTCATTCATTAGCTGCAAATCGTTTACATAATAAGGAGGAAAAATTAAAAATGACTAGTAAAGCATTAGATTCTTTTTTAAATGACAATATTGCAGATTTAAAAGAACGAGGTCTATATAATGAAATTGACCCAGTCCAAGGTCCAAATGGTCCGGAGATAACAATCGATGGGAAGGTATTAGTTAATTTGTCCTCTAATAATTATCTAGGGCTTGCTACTGATGAACGCTTAAAGGAAGTAGCAAAGCAAGCAGTGGACTCACACGGTGTTGGTGCAGGTGCCGTTCGGACAATAAATGGTACGCTTGATCTTCATTTGGAACTAGAGAAAAAGCTTGCTGCATTTAAAGGTACAGAAGCAGTTATATCGTTTCAATCTGGTTTTAATTGCAATATGGCTGCTATTTCTGCAGTTATGGATAAGCATGATGCCATCCTTTCTGATGAATTAAACCACGCTTCTATTATTGACGGCTGTCGTTTATCAAAAGCAAAAATAATACGGTTTAATCATTCGGACATGAATGATTTACGTGAAAAAGCTAAAGAAGCGGTCGAATCAGGTCAGTATAATAAAATTATGATTATTACCGATGGTGTATTCTCAATGGACGGAGATATTGCCAAGCTCCCTGAAATTGTAGAAATTGCAGAGGAATTTGATCTTATTACTTACGTTGATGATGCACACGGATCTGGTGTATTAGGTAAGGGAGCTGGAACCGTGAAGCATTTTGGACTACAGGATAAAGTTGATTTCCAAATGGGTACATTATCAAAAGCCATTGGCGTAATAGGTGGTTATGTTGCAGGAAAAGCTAACTTAATTGATTGGTTAAAGGTACGCTCTCGTCCATTTCTATTTTCTACTGCCGTGTCACCAGCTGATGCTGTTGCTAGTACGAAGGCAGTAGAAATATTAATGGAGAGTACGGAATTAAATGAAAAGCTATGGGAGAATGCGAATTATTTGAAAGACGGATTACAACAGCTAGGCTTTGATATTGGTGATAGTGAAACACCAATTACACCTTGTATCATTGGTGATGAAAATGCGACACAAACATTCAGTAAGCGTTTGAATGAGGAAGGTGTCTATGCGAAGTCTATCGTCTTCCCAACGGTACCACGTGGTACAGGGAGAGTAAGAAATATGCCAAGTGCGGCACATACGAAGGAAATGCTAGATAAGGCAATTCAAGTGTATGAGAAAGTTGGTAAGGAATTAGGGATTATATAAAACAGCGGGAAATTGTGTAACAATAGAGAGGAATATCGTGAAATGAAGAAAATTTTAGTCACAGGAGCTTTGGGACAAATTGGCTCAGAGCTTGTCGTTAAATTAAGAGAAACATATGGTGTAGAAAATGTTATTGGGACAGATATCCGTAAGGCAGAAGGGATCATTGCAGAAGGGCCATTTGAACTTGTTGATGTAACGGATGCTAATCAAGTATATAGTGTTGCTAAGAAATATAATGTAGATACTGTCATGCATTTAGCAGCACTATTATCTGCTAAAGCTGAGGAGAATCCAAAATTAGCATGGCATATTAATATGGGTGGCCTTGTTAATGCATTAGAAACTGCTCGGGAACTGAATTTACAGTTTTTTACCCCAAGTTCGATAGGTGCTTTTGGGCCAACAACACCTAAGGATCATACACCACAGGATACGTTACAGCGTCCAACAACCATGTACGGTGTCAACAAAGTATCTGGTGAATTGTTAGCAGATTATTATTATCACCGGTTTGGTGTAGATACGCGAGGAGTTCGTTATCCTGGTTTGATTTCTCATGTTACGCTTCCGGGTGGCGGAACTACAGACTATGCGGTGGAAATCTATTATGAAGCTATTAAGCATAAAGCCTACACGTCTTGCATTGCAGAAGGGACGTACATGGATATGATGTATATGCCAGATGCGTTAAATGCCATTATCCAGTTAATGGAAGCAGATCCAAACAAATTAAAGCATCGAAATGCATTTAATATTTCTGCTATCTCAGCAGCACCTGAGGACTTTGCTAAGTCTATACAAAAGCATATCCCAGATTTTAAACTGGATTATCAGGTAGATCCTGTTAAGCAGCGAATTGCAGACAGTTGGCCAAATAGTATCGATTCTTCGGCAGCCACGGAAGAATGGGGCTTTAAGGCAGCATATGACCTTGACAAAATGACGAATGAAATGCTTAACAAGGTGAATATGAAATTTGTAAAATAAAGTGAAACTTCCATCAGTGGGGGTTTTGCTGCCCGTTATATCGGGATAAACAACAGAGGACGATACAAAAAGTTATTGACAAAGAAGAGGCTGGGGCAAGACACAACTTCTTTACTCAAAATACGAATAATCATGTTATCAATAGGAGTATCATCGCCGCACCATGAAACTATACGCGCTTTCCGCGGGCACGGTCTCAGCTAACTTGGTAAAGAAAAACACGTTATCAAGTGGATCTTTGTACTCGTGCTGTTCCCGCCGGATCCTCGCTTATTTCAGGTGCTAAATTTATGATTCTAATCAAAAAACGAACAATAATTAATTTCAACTAATTAGCGTTCGTTTTTTTATTGTTTCTTCATTCTTTTGTCTCAGCCTCTTTATGATCACATAGGTAAAGCGTAACCACTTTTTAGAGCTAATTAACTTGCATACATTTTGGCAATCTTATCTTGCAATTCTTTGTCCTGAACATACTCGTCATAGCTCATTTCCTTATCAATCAAACCGTTTGGTGTGATTTCAATTAAGCGATTTGCAATACTTTGTATGAACTGATGATCATGTGACGTAAACAGAATGGATCCTTTGAATTTAATTAATCCATTATTTAATGATTGAATAGATTCTAGGTCTAAGTGGTTCGTTGGTTCATCTAATAGAAGTACATTCGCATTACTTAACATCATTTTGGATAACATACAACGAACTTTCTCACCACCGGAAAGCACATTTGCTTTTTTTAGTGCTTGGTCTCCAGAGAAAAGCATTCTACCTAGGAACCCTCGTAAAAATGTTTCTGTTTCATCCTCTGGCGAATATTGACGTAACCAATCAACCAAAGGAAGGTCGTTATTTTCAAAGTACGCAGCATTATCTTTCGGAAAGTAGGACTGTGAAGTGGTCACACCCCATTTATAGGTTCCTGCATCAGGTTCCATCTCGCCCATCAAAATTTTAAATAATGTTGTTTTAGCAATGTCATCTTTTCCTACAAGAGCAATTTTGTCATCCTTGTTCATTGTAAAACTAACGTTATCAAGCACTTTTTCTCCATTTATCGTTTTGGTTAACCCTTCGACTCGTAATAAATCATTCCCTATCTCGCGACCGGGGGTAAAGGAGATATATGGGTATTTTCTGGACGATGGTTTAATGTCATCTAGTGTTATATTATCCAGTAATTTCTTTCGAGAAGTTGCTTGCTTTGATTTAGATGCATTCGCACTAAAGCGTGCAATAAATGCTTGTAGCTCCTTGATCTTTTCTTCCTTCTTTTTGTTAGCTTCCTGAGCCATTTTGTTAGCCAATTGGCTTGATTCGTACCAGAAATCATAGTTACCAATATAAATTTCGATTTTTCCATAATCGACATCAGCAATGTGTGTACACACTTTATTCAAGAAATGACGGTCATGTGATACAACGATTACAGTATTTTCAAAATGAATTAGAAATTCTTCCAACCATTGTATAGCATGAATATCTAATCCATTCGTTGGCTCATCCAGTAGTAAGATGTCTGGATTACCAAATAATGATTGTGCAAGCAATACTTTTACTTTTTCATCTGCAGACAAATCAGCCATTTGCTTATCATGTAGTGATTCTTTAATTCCAAGGCCTTTTAGAAGGACTGCTGCATCAGATTCTGCTTCCCAACCATTCATTTCTGCGAACTCTCCCTCTAGCTCAGCTGCTCGCATACCATCCTCTTCTGAGAAATCACCTTTCATATATATAGCATCTTTTTCTTGTTTGACAGCATATAGCCTTTCATGGCCCATCAAAACTGTTTCAAGTACTTGATTATCTTCATAGGCGAAATGATCCTGTTTTAATACAGCAAGTCGTTCACCAGGTGATAACGATACATGTCCAGATTGAGGTTCTATCTCACCTGACAAAATTTTTAAAAACGTTGATTTTCCTGCGCCGTTTGCTCCAATTAATCCATAACAATTGCCTGAAGTGAATTTTAAATTTACATCTTCAAATAATTTTTTATCGCCATATCGTAAACTAACATTAGAAACATTAATCATGCTTGTTAATTTCCTCCAATATAATAATTGTAATCATGGTTAGCTTACGTTATTTCTAGGCTTTCGTCAATGTTTAGACATGATTAAACATTGAATTTTGAATAGGTCTAGACATAAAAACTCTTGCTATGATGTACGGGGTAGATTTCGTTAACTAGAAACATGAACCATAACATCAATGCAAGAGACTTCATATGTGTTTCTTACGTTTTTGTCACAATAAAAAATTAACTTGTATAATTTACAATTATTTGTAATAGTAGAATAGAAAAGGGTTTTACCTAAATTCGCTTCTTCATTATAATAGAAGTTGGGGGGAGGGGTGTTTATTGGGAGAGAAGGTCATCTATTTTCTCTTTACAGATACAGGTACTAATTTAGCTAAAGCGATAAATTTCTTTACGAAGCAGTCTTTAAACCATGTATCTATTGGCTTTGATCATGAATTAACAGAAGTCTATAGTTTTGGACGGAAGCGGCCGAGAAATCCATTCATTGGAGGATTTGTTAAAGAGGATATTCGTAGTGATTTTATGAAGAAATCAGACTGTGCCGTTTATCAATTTACAGTAGCTGATCATGAGTGTGAGAAAATAGTAAAAAATATTAAGGATATTGAAAGGCAACAGCATAAATATAGATATAATTTTATTGGGCTATTTGGTATATTGTTACAAATTGAAATTAATCGAAAGTGTGCACTATTTTGTTCACAATTTGTAGCGACTGTTCTAAGAGGTGTACCATCTTTTAGCTTGAAGAAACCTGCTTGTTTTATTACACCTGCTGATATTCGGAATCACGAAGGTATGGAATTGATTTATAAAGGTAAGCTAGGCGATTATCCGTTCGGGAATCAGGAATCTTTAAGTACTATAGTTGTTGAAGAAAAGACAAAGCAATCATTTTTAATTTTATTATCTTCAAAAGTAAAACGGTTTGTTATCCGTTAAGTAAAAAGGTCAATTTAAGTTAATATATTAGCTGATAATAGGATGTATTTCAATCCGAAGCGAAGCATTTGCTACACTGCTTTTAAGTGAAATTAGCCACAAAATGATCATTTATTCCTCATATATACCTGCCGGTAAATGTTCGATTTGTTCAAAGGCTTTTAGGGTATACTATTATGGTAATGGAATCGGTGAGGGATAAACAAGATCCCCACGGATTAAAGTTTTAGTTTATACCGTATTATTCATGAGAAAAAAGCTGGACGAACAACGTCCAGCTTTTGTTGTAGTCTTGGAAATTATAAAATTTGAGCCTATGGATAAATAGGCGCGTGTTGAGCTGCGGCAAGCTCCAGTGCCCAAAAACTAGGCGACCTCACGAATCATCCCACAATAAGTCGTCATCGGCTCGCAAGCTCACCGTGATTCCTTTATCTCCGTTGACTCGCTCCAGTTGCTAAATTTCTAATCGAGCGCTTGCGCTTTTTTTCTGTAATGAGACAGTAACGATAGGCTTTAAAACTATTCGATACCTAAAGTTTGGTAAGGTACGCGGAATTTGAATGCTAAGTTATTAGCGTCAAGGTCAATATGCTCAACAGCTACTTGAAAATTACTTTTTAGCTTCATATCTGTAACTGCAACATAGATAGCTTCATCTTTTGGATTTACCGTTACCCATTCGGGCATTGGTAAGTATTTATCAATATACTCCATAATTTTTTGGTTTGGTAATTCAAGTAATCCGATAGAGATCGATCTTTGCTTTAATATAATATCGCCATTATCTTGAACAAATGGCTCTAAATGAACAGATAATGGTACGGTTGTTGAAAATACTGGTAATTCACCAATTAAATGTACATCCTCACCTAACTCAATTCGATAGCGATGTTTTGTATCGTTGAGCATTTGATCGATATATGCGTTAATTAACTCATTCAAATTTTGTTTCGTCGTACGAACGACAAATTCTGAGCTTTCATCAGCTTTATCTGCATGTTGAGCCGGATAATCTACACGTGGTACTGGCCAAAAAATAAGTGCTAAAATAATGATTAATATGACAATGTTTAATGAAAGCAAGCCTATAAACCGCTTTTTCCACTTACTCCTCTTAGATCGACGTACGTTTCTTTCTGCCATATTACTCATCCTCTTTCATCTTCGTTTGTTAGGAAATCCAATACACGCTGGGCCATTCGCTTATAGCCGAGGTGATTCGGATGGAAATTATCTTCTGCAAATAGGTTTTCATCTGTGTTATCAAATAAATCTTTTGTCGGAATAAACGATACATTTTTTTTGCTAGCTGCTATTTCTTTCCCTGTATTATTCCAATTTTCAACAATGATTCCTAATTCCTTTATATCTTTAAAATATTTTTGGAATGGATTATAAAATCCTAATAAATAAATCTTTGTTTTCGGGTTAATTGTTTCAATTTTGGAAAAGATATGATGCAATCTTTCTTGATATTGTGCACGCTCTTTCGTGAAGTCTTCCATTTTTAAATTGGTAATGTTCTGCTTAAGGACTTGCATTATATCATTGGCTCCGATAGTTATTAATACTATATCAGATCGCTTAATCGAGGAAACAACTTCGGGTTTATCCAGTCTTTTAAGCAGCTGATCAGAGCGATTACCGCGGACACCTAGATTATCGAATGTTACTACTTTTTTATCCTTGTTAATAGCCCGTTCCAAAATCCCTACATATCCACCTTGTGCGGTTGAATCGCCAACTCCTTGTGTAAGGGAATCACCTATTGCTGTAACATGTGTTTTATTTGAAAAGAACTGAATGGTTTGTTCAACAGCACTTACTACCATTTCGGAGAATGGCTTTTCTTCCGTTTGATCATCTTGTTTTTCATCTTGATCTGTCTTAGTCGCTTCTTTCTGCTGATCCCCATTTGTTTTACTGTCTTTCTCCGAAATGATAACATCATTTAACTTTGGGTCAGGCTGATGTGTCAGGAAAAAGATAAGACTGATCCCTAAAAGCATCACAAAAATAGCACCGAAATAATAGTAGTTTTTCTTCATGTTTACTCACACCTATGCTGTTATGTTCATAACCTTTTTTCTTTATTGTCTCATGTATAAAATACATTCGAAAGTATTTCCTATATATATGTACTTCATAACTTGTTCAATGAAGGAAATAAAGTGAAACCTCAATCCGCTGGGGCTTTTGTCTATCCCTTACTGATTGCTAGTACCACAAGGGTATGACCTAAAGGACTTTCAATTAATCGGACATTTACTGACAGTCGATCCCCACATTTACCCATATTGGTTTTACTTTATTGCTTGAAGTAGGGATCTTACTGCCAGTTATATACGGGATAAAATAAGATCGCCTTCAATAACAGGCGATCAGTAAGGGAAGGTTATTTATAATTTTTCCAATCGGTAGTAAAAGTAAACCTCCTTTCTAAAAGTGAAACAGTTTTGTTACATAAATAATTAGTTCTAAATTTCTAAAATTAGTTTGATTCCAGCATACTGTTTGCTCGTTCAAACATGAGTGAGGTCAGAAGCATCGTCTTGTGATCGCAATGCTAAAAACTCGTCATAAGGATTTTTTGCGGTAATAACAGTGATCCCAGCTGCTTTGGCATATTCTAAAGTACTATTTTGATAAGGCTGTTCCAACCATACTATTTTTCCTTGTTTATTTATAACTTGTTCGATAACACCTGATGGGAGGTCTGATTGGAGAAACCATACAGCATCAAGCTCAGTTGGAATAGCTGATAAGTCTCTGAACACATGCTGAGATTCTTCAGTTGTTGAATGACTTATATAATAAAGCTCAAAACCAATAGATTGTAGCTGTTTGACTTTTTCCCTTTCTTTCTCTCCTGCATCTTCCCAGCCGTATACGGCAATGGTTTTTTTTCGTATATTTCCATTATTACGATCAAACGGAGAGCTAAGTAGCCAACTGATAGCGACGGAATCATTGGTTGTTATCGTTTTTGCTTCGCCAGTAGCTTCAGCGATAGCAGCATCTAAGGTGTATAATAAGTCGGTAACAGACTCCAAACCAATCGATAGACGAATTGTTTCCTCCGTAACACCACTAGTTTTTAATTCTTCAACGGTTAGTTGTTGATGCGTTGTTGAAGCAGGATGAATAATTAGTGATTTTGCATCACCAACATTAGCTACATGTGACCATAATTCAATACATTCAATTAATTGTCGTCCAGCTTCTCTCCCCCCTCGAATTCCAAAAGTGATGATAGATCCAGCACCTTCACTAAAATATTTTTTAGCTCGCTTGTTTGATGAATGGCTTTGTAAACCTGGGTAGTTCACCCATTCGATCGCAGGATTTTTAGCTAAGTATTCGGCAATTATCTGTGCATTTTTATTATGTTGAGGAATACGAAGATGCAAGGTTTCTAAACCCTGTAATAGTAAAAACGCATTATGCGGGCTAATACACGCACCAATATCACGCAATAATTGTACCCTTAATTTAGTAGCAAAAGCCGCAGGACCAACATCAATGAAACGGAGGCCATTATAGCTCTCATCTGGTTCTGTAAAGCCAGGGAATTTGCTGTTATTCCAATTAAACCTTCCGCCATCAACGACAACACCTCCAATGGTCGTACCATGTCCTCCTATCCATTTTGTAGCGGAGTGGACCACAACATCTGCTCCCCATGCTATCGGCTTAGCAATATAAGGTGCGAATGTATTATCAATTATTAAAGGAATATTATAAGAATGAGCTAAAGCAGCAATGGTCTCGACATCAAAGATGTGCAGACTAGGGTTCGTAATAATTTCACCGAAGATTGCTTTTGTTTTATCTGTGATAGCAGCTTCGACTTCATTCTTGTTCTTGCCATTAACAAATTTAACCGTTATACCATAGCGAGGAAGTGTGTTTGCAAATAGATTATAAGTACCACCGTATAAATTACTGTCAGCTATAATTTCATCTCCTGTACTAGCAACATTTAGGATAGCAAAGGTAATAGCTGCCATTCCAGATGCTGTTGCTACTGCTGCTACACCGTCTTCTAATTCGGCAATTCGTTGCTCGAAAGCATCTACGGTAGGGTTCCCTATCCGTGTATAAATGTTACCCGGTTCGGTAAGGCCAAATAGATTCTGTGCGTGCTCCGTGTCACGAAAAACATAGGATGTTGTTTGATAAATAGGGACAGCTCTAGAACCCGTGGTTGGGTCTGGCACCTGACCTCCGTGTAGTAATACTGTATCTGGTTGTTTCTGGTGAAATTTTGCCATTATTCATTCCTCCTAGGATAGTTTGTAGTTCTGTATTGCCACGACTAGTATTGACGTGGCCAGTTACTGAATAGCAATCCTTGTGTCTGGAGGAAGAGGGGGAAAATGAAAAAGCCCTCTTCCTAAGAAGAGGGCTTGGATTTAACCTTTCCTCCTCTTATCTTCCAGATCATAAAATGGATCTGTAGGATGTAGCACCGTAAAAAGCAATATTTCATCGCTTTTTGGTTGCTGGGCTTCACAGGGCCTATTCCCTCCACCGCTCTTGATAAGAGATGTATTTTTCTAAATTATTGAATATTATATAGGTGTACATAATCTTTTGTCAACCACTAGTTTTAAATCGTAACAAAAGGCAGGCATAATACCATCGCCAAAACGTAAGAAAACCTAGAGCATGTTATATCTTTTTATACATGCTTTTTCCTCAGTGGTCTTCGGTAGCTCGTAAGCATAAAGTTTACTAGAGCTATCCAAATGAACGCGAAAGCAATTAAATGAGCAGAAGTAAAGGCTTCTTTATATATAAATACGCCTAGTAATAACATTAATGTTGGTGCAATATATTGCAAGAATCCGACCATTGCTAAAGAAATGCGTTTCGCTCCACTTGCAAACAGTAACAAGGGAATTGCTGTCATAACACCTGCACCCATTAATAATAGGTTCGTAGATGAAAAGAATTCATGAAGCTGAAAGGCGTTATCAGGGTAAATGGCTAGGTAAATAATTGCGAAGGGGAGAATAAGCATGGTTTCAATGGTTAACCCTATCATTGGTCCGATATCGACCTTTTTCTTCAATAAACCATACAGTCCAAAGCTGATGGCAAGTAATAATGACACCCAAGGAAACACACCATAGCTTATCGTTAAATAAAGCACACCGATTCCTGCTAGAATAAATGAAATAGTTTGACGGAAAGTAAAGGCTTCTTTTAATACGATAATTCCTAGTAATATGCTTATAAGTGGATTAATATAATAGCCCAGACTTGCTTGAACAACATGATTACTATTAACGGCCCAAATAAATATTAACCAATTTAGACTAATTACTAGCGTAGCCAAAGAAATACCAAATAGCTTCTTTTTATTATGAAGCAATTCCTTCCATTCCTTCGTAAAATCCGACCATTTACGCATAATGAGAACAAGTAAAAATGTGAAGACGAAAGACCAAATAATGCGGTGAGCTAATGTTTCCCCTGGAGAAACATGGTCAAGAAGCTTCCAATAGATTGGTAGAAATCCCCATAATATGTATGCTGATGATGTGTAGATCATACCGTTCCGATCCTGATTAGCGTTCATAAGGTTTCATCCCTTCTTCCGGTATAAAGTAAATCTATTTTAGAATTGCTCCAGAAAAAAAGCAAAGATAACGTCTCTAAAGAAAACGTATTCATTTATGCGTTTATTTGAATAGGATATATATAGGTGGTCAGTTTACAAGAGTTTACGTGAGGAGGAATGGATGTGAAGAAGAAAGAAAAGCAATTGGAGACGAAGGTTGTTCATGAAGGTTATCATTCAGAAGAGATGTTAGGAAGTTTAGCAGCTCCTTTATTTCAAACCTCTACTTTTACATTTGATTCAGCAGAACAAGGAGAGCGGCGTTTTGCAAGGGAAGAGGATGGTTTTGTATATTCGCGTTTAGGTAATCCTACTGTACAGCTTTTGGAAGAGCGGATTGCGGCATTAGAAGGAGGGGAGCGAGGGTTGGCTTTTTCCTCTGGAATGGCTGCCGTTTCAGCGGTATTAATTTCACTAACAAAAGCAAATGATCATATTCTTTGTTCTTCCGGGCTTTATGGCTGTACGTATGGATTGTTATCCATGTTAAAGGATAAGTATCATATTAATCATGATTTCTCAGAAATGAATTGTGAGGAAGAGGTTTTGGCTTGTCTAAGGCCAGAAACAACCTGTATTTATATTGAAACACCAATTAATCCCACCATGAAGCTGATCGATCTACAAATGGTAGCAACGGTTGCAAAGCGCTACCATATTCCGGTCGTTGTAGACAATACCTTCTCATCCCCTTATATTCAGCGACCACTGGAATTTGGTTGTGATGTTGTTGTTCATAGTGCTACAAAATATATTGGCGGACACGGAGATGTAATTGGTGGTTTGGTAGTAGGAAGAAGTTCATTTCTTGACGGTGTTGCCATGACGACACAAAAAGATATTGGAGGCGTTCTTTCGCCATTTGATGCTTGGCTATTATTAAGGGGTTTGAAAACACTGCCGATTCGGCTTGATCGACATTCAGATAATGCAGAAAAGATTGTGGAGAAATTAGGTACTCATCCAAGGATTTCAACTATTTATTATCCAGGTGATAGGGAGCATCCAAATTTTGCGATATATCAAAAGCAGATGAAGCGTGGTGCTGGAGTTATATCATTTGAATTAGTTGGGGATAAATACGATGTTCAACAGTTCTTAAATAACTTGGAGTTTTTAAAAATTGCAGTTAGCTTAGGAGATGCAGAGACGCTTATACAACATCCATCAACAATGACACATGCGGTTGTGCCAGAAGCTGAGCGTGACATGATGGGAATAACGGAGCAGCTGATCCGTTTATCGGTGGGTTTAGAGGCTTGGCAAGATATTTGGGAGGATTTGGAGCAAGCATTAAACAAGCTAGATGACAAGTAGCGAAGAAATAATACGCTTATGCTAGTAGTAGCTGGTATAGGTTTTTTTTTGACCTGGTTAAACAGTTCAAAGTAACCCTTAACGAAAAGACTGTTAGATATACAAAAACATAAGATACGCTGGTGTTATTAATAATGAGATCATATATAATGTTCATTCATGATGTCAGTACCACATTTATGAATCGTAAATACGATTTGATACGTAGAAAGGTTATGGTTTTCTTTCATATGAAGTGCTTTATAACAGCATCAAGGTACATAAAAAGGATAAAATTTAATACAATAAGCTAATATCATTTATTCTATAAATAATAGGTAGCGCTTGCATTCTGCTAAGCTAACGACAAATTAAAATGTATGCTATATTATTGATTGTAGAGGTGATGGATATATACTCTTTCTACTTTAGCGTAATTTGATGTCCTCACCCTTAAAAATAGGAACAGTCTAGTTTGGGGAGGATAATAGAAAATTGTTACTGGATAAGACATGGCACGAACTAAAACAATTTTCATGTAAGGGGGGATTTGTCAGACTATGGAAATACTGTCATACTTATTAGGATTTATTTTAATTTTTAATATTGCCTTAGGTGTTTCTATTATCTTTTTGGAACGAAAGGATGCTAGTGCTACATGGGCGTGGTTAATGGTATTATTGTTTATTCCAATTGCAGGTTTCTTTTTATACTTAATCTTTGGTAAGCCGATTAGTAAACGAAGGATATTTACTTGGGATACAAAGAGTAGACTTGGTGTAAAAACAGCTGTACAATCCCAGCTTCGTGCAATTGAAAACGGTACGTTTGCATTCAAACATAAAGAGATAGCAGAGTATGAGGATTTATATTATTTACATTTACGTAATGATGATGCCATCTTTACACAAGATAATAAAGTGACCATTTTTACGGATGGAACAGAAAAGTTTGAATCCCTCATTGCTGATCTGGAAAAAGCTACGGATCATATACATTTGCTTTATTACATCATTCGTGATGATCAACTAGGTAAGCGTATTGCTGACATTCTTATTAAGAAGGCTAATGAAGGTATAGAGGTTCGTGTACTTTATGATGATATGGGTTCCCGTTCATTACGAAGAAAGTATATTAGACGATTACGCAGAGCTGGCGTAGAAGTGGAGGCGTTTTTTCCGCCAAAGATTCCGAAAATCAATTTCAAAATTAATTATCGTAACCATCGAAAATTAGGCATTATAGATGGTAAGGTGGGATATATTGGTGGTTTTAATATTGGTGATGAGTATCTTGGGCAGGATAAGAAATTTGGAAATTGGCGCGATACACATTTGCGTATTTATGGTGATGCGGTTCTGCATATGCAAACTCGCTTTATTTTGGATTGGAACCAAGCTTCTAGGAATGATATCTTATATGAAGATCGTTATTACAACGCTGTTCCAGCTGGTGATGTGGGTGTGCAAATCGTTTCTAGTGGACCAGATTCAGATTGGGAGCAGATAAAAAATGGATACATTAAAATGATTATGTCTGCCAAGGATTATATTTATATCCAAACACCTTACTTTATTCCTGATGAAAGTTTACGGGATGTTCTTAGAATTGCTGCTTTATCGGGGGTAGACGTAAAGATTATGATTCCAAATAAACCGGATCATCCGTTTGTTTATTGGGCAACATTATCCTATGTCGGTGATTTATTAGATGCAGGTGCAGAGGTGTATATTTATCAGAATGGATTTCTTCATGCTAAAACAATCGTAGTGGATGGAAAAATTGCATCGGTGGGAACTGCTAATATCGATGTCAGAAGCTTTCGTTTGAACTTTGAAGTAAATGCATTTCTTTATGATAAAGAGTTAACGAAGCGGTTGGTTGAGGCTTTTAAGGAAGATATTGTGCTATCTACACAAATGACCAAGAAGTTATATAGTAAACGATCATTAGGCATACGGTTTAAAGAATCTATCTCCCGATTAATATCACCAGTATTATAACAAGTTTGAAAGGAGAAAAGTTAAAATGGAAAAGAAAACATGCTCGACATCATTAGCTGTTAAAACGTCTCATGTATTGCCCCCTGATACAAATTCATATGGGACATTGTTTGGAGGCAAGTTAATGGCCCATATTGATGATGTGGCTGCAATAGCTGCATCACGTCATGCACGTAAGCCTGTAGTAACTGCCTCTACAGATTCTGTTGATTTCCTTGCTCCTGTTAAAGAAGGTCATTCGATATGTATTGAGGCATTTGTAACCTGGACGCATAAAACATCAATGGAAGTTTTCGTTAAAGCAGTTACTGAAGATTTACGAACTGGAGAAAGACGTGTTTGTGCTACGGCCTTTTTGACCTTTGTTGCTGTTGATGAAGACGGCAAACCAAGTCCAGTCCCTGAAGTTGTACCTGAGACAGATCATGAGAAAAAACTTCATGAGCTAGCTGCCGTCAGAGCTAAACAAAGGATTGAGCGTCGTAAACAATCGAAAGAATTTGCACAGGAATTTGGAACGGATTATCCGTGGAATAGTCGAGGAAAATAAAGGGGAATTTCTTAGAATAAGTAGGGGGAATACATAAGAACAAAAGCGCAAGCGTCCGATTAGAAGCGTAGCGACTGGAGCGAGTCAACGAAGATTAAAGGAATCACGGGGTGCTTGCGAGTAGATGATGACTTACTACCGTAGGGCGATTCGTGAAGTCGCCTCGTTTCTGGGCATTGGAGCTGGTCGAGGCTCAACACGCGCCAATTTATCCACAAGGGCAAATTTTATAATTTCCTTTTCAACAAGAAAAAAGAGAGATTTCTCTTTTTTTGTGTGGTTCATTCCTTTATTGTAGATTTAGTATACAATATTTAGGGTAATAACGAATAACACACACATAAGTATAACGATATGAGCTAAGAAAATGTGGATAGTGTAAAAGGAGGAAGTTTACAGGATGGAGATTTTAAAAAATCTAATTAGCGAAGCCAATAACATCTTATGGACGTATGTATTGATTATTGTCTTAATTGGACTGGGGCTGTGGTTTACGTTTAAGACGGGATTTGTACAATTTAAATATCTTCCAGAGATGTTTCGAGTATTGTTCGATAAACGAACAATTAGCGCGAGTGGTAAGAAAGGTACCTCTTCATTCCAGGCTTTTGCAATAAGTGCTGCCTCTAGAGTAGGTACTGGAAATATGGCTGGAGTGGCTTCAGCCATAGCAGCAGGTGGCCCTGGTGCCGTATTCTGGATGTGGCTAATTGCATTACTTGGATCAGCATCTGGCTTCGTAGAAAGTACACTTGCACAGGTGTATAAAGTACCGGATAAGAATCAATACCGTGGAGGGCCAGCTTACTATATGGAAAAGGGATTAAAAAAACGGTGGCTGGCAATTATTTTTGCAATAACGATCACCTTTACATATGGTCTCGTATTTAACTCTGTGCAATCGAATACAATTAGTTTAGCCTTTAAAGGACAGTTTGATATTAATCAACACTTGATTGCTTTGTTGTTATTTGTTTTTACTGCAATTGTTATTTTTGGTGGTTTAAAAAGTATTGCAAACGTTACACAGATTATCGTACCGATTATGGCCATTTTATATATTATCTTATCGTTGTATATTTTACTTGTAAACTTTACTGCAATTCCAGATATGTTATCGATTATAATTACGAACGCATTCGGTATTCGGCAAGTAGCCGGTGGAGGCTTTGGCTTGGCAATTATGTGGGGAATTAAGCGAGGCTTATTTTCCAATGAAGCTGGTATGGGTAGTGCACCAAATGCTGCAGCAACAGCAGAAGTATCACATCCAGCCAAGCAAGGGTTTATTCAAGCCTTAGGTGTTTTCTTTGATACGTTATTAATTTGTAGTGCAACGGCATTTATTTTAATCACTGCAGGTGGATATGAGGGTAGTAAGGCAGATGGAATCCAATTAACACAAAATGCTTTTGCTTTTCATATTGGAGACTGGGCGAGCGGCTTCATTGCAATTGCCATTTTACTATTTGCCTACAGCTCTATTTTAGGCAACTATTACTATGGTGAAAATAATATTGCATATATAAAGAATAGTAAAACAGGACTGTTCCTTTATCGGATTGCAGCATTAGCGATGGTTTATTTTGGAGCAGTAGCATCCTTTGATTTTGTTTGGTCTTTAGCTGACTTGACAATGGCTATTATGGCATTGATCAATCTCTATGCGATATCGAAGCTATTTAAAATTGCTAATAAAGTACTCCAGGATTATCGAAGACAGCGTAAAGAAGGTAAGGATCCAGTATTTTACCGAGATACTCTAGATAATCAAGAAGGAATCGAGTACTGGGGAAGAGAACAAACAGGTAATACAGAATAGTTCAAAACAGACCACATTGCATTGTGCAATGTGGTCTGTTAATTTTCTCGTCAGTTAAGAAAGTATAAAATCAGTGCAATGACTGCGTTAAGCCAAGTAGTTATTTTGAATGTTAGATGTATATTGGCAATGCTCCGACTAATTACTTCGCTTTCCGCGGGAACGGCCACAGCTAACTCGGTAAAGAAAAACACGTTACCAAGTGGAACTTCGGTCTCGTGCTGTTTCCGCCGGAGTCTCGCTTGTTTCAGGTACTAAATGAATGATTCCGTGCAAAAAACGAACGATAATTAATTTTAACTTATCATCGTTCGTTTTTTATTGTTTCTTCATTCTTTTGTCTCAGTCTCATTTCACTCTTCATCTATTTCTTCTAATGAAATATGATGATCTGCCCAACATTGAATTTCTTTAATAACTGGTTCTAATGCTTTTCCTTTTTCGGAAAGAGAATATTCAATACGAACAGGAAACTCCGAATAAATATCTCTTGTAACGATTCCTTCTTTTTCTAGCATTTTAAGTCGATCAGAGAGCAACCGCCCGCTGATAGGCAAATCAGCTTCCATTTCAGAGAAACGTTTTGTACCTTTTAATAGTTCAAAAAGTATAAGCCCTACCCAGCGTGTGCTAAGAAGTCCCATAGCTTTTTCGAAACGTGGACAAAGGTTCTCCATGATCATCACCTCAATCGGTATCATATATCTATTAGCAAATTCTACAGTTATTACGAAAAGTAACCTATTTTTAGGATAACATAATCTCGATATGTCGTAAATAGATAAGGGGGATAATAACAAATATTTTCCAATTTATTCTAATTATAAAAAGTTATTTGGTAATTTTATTGAATTTATGAAATAATAACGGTATACGAAATAATTTAATTTGGAGGTAAAGAAATGGTTAGTCAACGTACACAAGAAAAATATGCAGAGTTAGCATTACGCACTGGTGTGAATATACAGAAGGATCAGGCATTAATGGTTAATGCGCCAATTGAGGGTGCAGATTTTACAAGAATCGTTGTACGTAAAGCGTATGAGTTAGGAGCAAAGGACGTACATATTAATTGGGTGGATGATGAGCTTACATTGTTAAAATATGAAAACGCTCCAGATGAAGTTATTGCTAGTTTTCCTGAGTGGAAAGTGGAGCTACAAAAAAGCTATGTTGAGGATGGAGCGGCAATATTAAATATTCGTTCAACGAATCCTGATTTATTAAAGGATATTGATCCTTCCCGTGTAGCAAAAGCAAATAAAGCAGCTGGCGAGGCGATGAAGCACCTTCGGAAGTATACCATGAATGATATCATTCCGTGGTCAATTATTTCTATTCCAACAGGAGATTGGGCACAAAAGATTTTCCCAGAAAAATCAAGAGAAGATGCCATTGAAAGCCTTTGGGACGCAATTGTAAAAATAGTAAGGGTTGATCAAGATGATCCGATAGCAGCTTGGGATGCACATAACGAAACACTCCGAACTGCTCGTGAAATCTTAAACAAGAAAAATTATAAGAAGCTAGTATTTACTGCGCCAGGAACAAACTTAGAGATGGAACTTCCTAAAGGACATATTTGGAAGGGGGGTTCTGCAAAAACGTCGAGTGGCACGACCTTTAATCCGAATATGCCAACAGAAGAAGTGTTTTCTATGCCCCACAAATATGGTGTGAATGGTACAGTAGCCAGTACAAAACCGCTTAATTATGGTGGTAGCTTAATCGATAATTTTAGTCTAACGTTTAAAGATGGAAAAGTGGTTGATTATCAAGCTGAACAAGGGGAGAATACCTTAAAGCATTTATTAGAAACAGATGACGGTTCTAAGCGCCTTGGTGAAGTAGCATTAGTACCTCATGAATCACCAGTTTCTCAATCTGGTTTAATCTTCTATAATACGTTGTTTGATGAGAATGCCTCTTGTCATATTGCGCTTGGTAAGGCATATCCTACAAATGTAGAGGGTGGAGCTGCAATGAACGAAGAGGAGCTAGATAAGCATGGAGTGAATGATAGTTTAAATCATGTCGATTTCATGATTGGTTCAGAGCAATTGGATATAGACGGTGTATTTGAAGATGGAACAACAGAAGCTATTTTCCGTAATGGAACTTGGGCATTAGATATAAAGTAAAACAACAATCAGTTGGGGGTATGATTTATCCCCGACTGATTGTTAGTACCACAAGAGTATGACCTAAAGGCCCTGGAACCAATCGGACATTTACTGGCAGTCGATCCCCCACTTATATATATTGCTTTCTTTTTATTGCTTGAAGTGGGTGATCTTACTGCCAGTTATATGCGGGATAAAAGGTGAACAACGGAAGCAGTCAGCTCGAAATAGAGAGCTGACTGCTTCCGTTTATACGGATCCAAGGGTCTTCTTGTCCGAAGGTGAAGGACTTTCGTTTCCGTGGTTGAATGCGTAGGTTTCCTCATGGAAATCGCTTCGTTCGGGAATCTAGGATCAATTGTTACGCTATAGGAGATTTGGGTCTTTACTCACTAGGACATTACACTGGTACTCGTCGTCAAGTCTGGCAAGGACCATCTTTTTTTACCCAATATCCGATTAGATGAAGCTATGTTTTGTCAGTACAGCTTTTATCTTTGTGTAATCATATTCCGTCGGTAGTGCCTCTTTAAGAGACTTTAACTTGATGTCATCAAGTTGTTCTCTAGCTTGTAAGATGGCTTCCTCTTCCTTCGATGTAAAAAATATTTCCCAAGCGATCGGATATCCGTCTTTAAAGGCTTTAAATAAGTGATTTTCTACCGTCTGATGGGATATATCACGTATAACAGCTATATCTTTAATAGATTTGCCAGATTGGAACATTTTATAGCTTATAACATGACTTGGATTCTCGTCTGTTTCAGGGTTATTTTTTTTAGGTTTTGGATGAACAGGATCATTTATGCGAATGATGTTTTTTACATCAGGATTCTGTGATCGCCATTCTTTTAGAACGTTTAAAAATGCTTCACCAAATTGGTCGTATTTCTTCTCACCTACCCCTTTAATTTCTAGCATATCTTCTTTGGTAACCGGAAAATATCTGCTTAATTCCTTTAAGGTTGCATCAGAAAATAAAACATAAGGTGGAACCCCTTTTTCATCAGCCAACTGCTTTCTTAAGTTACGCAATGCCGTAAATAAATCTTTATGGTAATCAGTCTGCTCATTTATCGGGATCGGCATCGTAAACATGTATACAGACTTTCTTCCTTTTAACACTTCAACAGATTGATGATTTAACTTTAGAATTGGAAATCTCCCTTCCTCCGTAGCTAATAATTGTTCTGCTACCAAGAAATGTATCCATTCAGTTAATTCTTTTTCGGTAAAAGCTGAGAGGATTCCGTATGTAGATAATGTATGGAGCCGAAACTCTTTTAGCTTTTTGTCTTTCGATCCTTTAAGTACCTTCGCTGTCATCCCAACTCCAAATCTTTCTCCCATCCGTTTTACACAAGAAAGTATTTTCTGCGCTTCCTCTGTAATATCTATTTTTTCCTGACGTTGGATGCAGTTGCTACAGCGACCGCATAATTCATTGTTATCCTCTTGATGAAAATAATTTAAGATAAACGTAGTTAAACATCCATGGGTATGACAATAGTTAATCATGGACTGCAGTTTACGATATTCCCCTTGCTTTGCGGCATCATCCATTAAGGATTGTTCAATAAGAAATTTCTGTAGCTGTATATCCTGTGCTGAGAATAATAATATGCAATCACTTGGCTCCCCATCTCTTCCAGCTCTCCCAGCTTCTTGGTAGTACGATTCAATATTCATTGGCATAGCATAGTGAATGACAAAACGAACATTAGATTTATCAATCCCCATACCAAATGCATTTGTTGCAACCATAAGCTGTTTTTCATCATGAATAAATGCAGATTGCGCATGTTGTCGTTCTTGTTCTGAAAGACCTGCATGATATTTAGCAATCGAATAACCGCGTCTTTCTAGCTGATCATAAAGACTGTCTGCCTGTTTTCTTGTTGCTGTATAAATAATTCCTGATTCAGTGCCTCTTTCCTGTAAAAAAGAGCGGATATAGGAGGATTTATTCTTTCCTTTAATGACGTGAAAGGATAAATTATCTCTTTCGAAGCCTGTATTTACTACATGATTTATGTGTAATAACTGCTGGATATCGAATATGACTTCTTCTGTTGCCGTTGCCGTTAACGCCATTATAATTGGAGCATGATGTAATTGCTTTAATTGTGGAATGATTGATCGATAGCTCGGTCGGAAATCGTGACCCCATTGGGAAATACAATGTGCCTCATCAAAGGCAATTAATGATATATTTATTTGCTTAAGTACATTCAAGAAATTTCCTGAATCAAATCGTTCGGGTGCTACATAAACAAATTTATATCTTCCTAATGCAATATCCTTTAGCCTATGCTGTTGTTCACCTGCAGTTAATGAGCTATTAATATAAGTAGAAGCAATTCCTAAAGACTGTAATGCATCTACTTGGTCCTTCATTAAAGAAATAAGAGGAGATACGATAATTGCAGTGCCTGGCAATGCTAAGCCGGGTATTTGATAGCATATGGACTTTCCCCCACCAGTAGGCATGACAGCGAGAATATTCTTTTTAGCTAAGATGTAATCAATGGTTTCCTTCTGCCCTGGACGGAAGGTTTCATAACCGAAATACGTTTGAAGTAGTTTTTCTTCCTTCATTCCCATGATGTATTTCCTCCTTTTACATGTACCATCCTAACATATTCTTTCTGTAGTTGGTTATAGAAGAAAAAAAGAAGCTGTAAAGATACAGCTCCTGCATATACAAATATTCTATAATTTTACCACACACATAACTGGTAGTAAGACCCCACTGATTGAAGTTTCATTTTTATAAGTTGATATGATTTTTAGCTTTCATGAGCTTATCGTTTAATGTACGGACGGTATTGGCTAATTCAGCAATATCTCACAGCTTTACTGGAATACACTAGCCTAAAGTAATAGTTAAGCCTTTTGGGGTCTAAGCTTTGAAACTAGAAATCCGATACATCCTCCAATAATAGCTGGTAGTAGCCAGCCCAAACCAATATCAAATAAAGGAATTTTCATTACATAGTTCGTGACAGTTGGAATATCAATACCATAGGACGTAATCCCATCATTTAAGCTTATGATTGCGGTAAATAGAATTGCCCCACGGTAGACCTCCGGCCTATTCTGAAATAATGACCGTAGAAAGGTTAGCATAATAAGTACAATAGCTATTGGATATAAGAATACAAGTACGGGAACAGAAAAACTAATGATTGCATCTAAACCTTGATTAGCAATAACAAAACTAGAGAAAGTAATTATAAAAGCAATCAAGGAATAAGAGATTGGCACCAATTTTGAAAAAAATTGCGCACAAGCAACTACTAAACCGACAGAAGTGGTAAAACAGGCTAACGTAACAATAATTCCTAGCAGCAGTGTTCCAAATGTTCCAAAGATTGAAGTTGCAGCATGTGAGAGTATCTCTCCTCCATTACTGAAGCTAGCTGATCCTGCCACCTTTGTACCAATCCAGCCGATAGAGGTATAGACAGTGATCAGACCTACTCCAGCGACCAATCCAGCCTTCAATGTTGCAGTAATAAGCCCTTTCTGTGTGGAAACACCCCTTTCTTTAAAGGCATTTACCACAATAATTCCAAAGGCTAGAGCTGCAATAGCATCCATAGTTAAATAGCCTTCGACAAAGCCTTTAAAAAAAGGACTACTAGCATAATCACTGGTAGGTGCTGTAGCTGGCTGGTCAAATAAGATAATAGCGCCAATTACTAATGCTGTAATAGACAGCAATAGTATAGGTGTTAAATACTGTCCAATTCGATCTACCATTTTTGAAGGATTTAAACTGATAAAAAAGACGAAAATAAAAAATACACTTGTGAACAGCAATAACGTATAAGGTGATACGTTATTAAGAAAGGATTCGATGCTCATCTCGTAGCCAACTGTAGCTGCACGAGGTATTCCAAAAAATGGTCCAATTGCTAAATACACAGCTGTTGTAAATAGAATGCCAAATAGAGGGTGGACTCGATTTGCTATTTCTCTGGCATCTTTTTTTACGAACGAAATAGCAGTAACTGCTAAAATAGGTAAACCTATACCAGTTATCACAAAGCCTGCAATAGCAGTAATAAAAGACGATCCTGAATGGAGTCCAAGTACAGGAGGATATATGAGATTTCCAGCACCAAAAAATAAAGCAAATAACATAAAGCCGATTATGAATGTATCTTTATTCATCATACGTGTATCCCTTCTATATGATTTCCTGTTGAGATTGTTTATTGAATACAGTTGTATAGCACTCCTTAAATTAAAACGAAATGGAATGAACATTCCTGTATTATCAAATACTAAAGAAAGAAGAGTAATATCTATTTTTTCAATATAATCTGAAAATAAAGGGCGATTCTTTGAATTAATTTTTTTCAGAAAATAACGCAAAGCAGACATCATCTTAACAGTAACAGGTTAAGATTGTCAATGGAAAAGGAGAGAAAAGTAAATGTTGATAATAGTATGATTTATATTTGCCTGAATTAAAATTGTTTACATTCTTTCCTTTCACATTTAAAATGTTTTTATCTTATCTATAATTTGCCATTACAAAGGAATGTGTTATTTCCTTTTATATGGCTATCCGACGTTTTACTTTCTGTAGGATTGATTGCAATGTTACATAAGGAAGTAGTTTCGTTGAAATTTTAAATAGGGGGTATCACATGGTTCCGTCTTTATTATTTGAAATCATGCTAATAGGCTTCTTAGGGATCGGGTCCCAATGGATCGCTTGGCGTTACCGTATGCCGGCTATTGTTGTCATGTCGATTACTGGACTGTTGGCAGGACCAGTTTTTGGTTTAATGAACCCTGAGGAAGACTTTGGCAGTTTATATAGCCCAATTATATCTGTAGCAGTAGCCATTATTTTATTTGAGGGCAGCTTAAATCTCAGCTTTAAGGAGCTCAGGGGACTAGGCAAGCCTGTTTTCCGAATCTCCACTGTTGGTGCATTTATAGCCTGGATTCTCGGCTCACTAACTGCTCACTATATTGCAGGTTTGTCTTGGACCGTTGCTTTTGTAATTGGTGGCCTATTTATTGTTACTGGACCAACTGTAATAATGCCATTATTACGGCAATCAAAGCTAAAGCCTAGACCAGCTAAAATCCTAAAATGGGAAGGAATAATCGTTGATCCAATTGGTGCACTTTTAGCAGTGTTCGCTTTTGAGATTATTACCTTTTTAACAGCAAATGATCCGGATGGAGCAAAGTTAACACTATTTTTTGCAGCATCTATTTTTGCGGCAATATTTGGCTGGGCATGTGGTAAAGGAATTGGCTGGATGTTTGAAACAGGCCATATTCCAGAATTCTTAAAATCTCCAGCAGTTGTCATTGTTGTTATTGTTTGTTTTACCGGTGCAGATGAAATTATGCACGAAACAGGATTATTATCAGTAACAGCTATGGGAATTACACTTGCCAATATGGGGATAAGCTCTATTTCTGACATGCGTCATTTCAAAGAAAACATTTCAATTTTACTCATTTCAACGATATTTATTATGCTAACCGCATCCTTGCAATTAGAAACCCTACTGCAAATATTTAGTCCCAACATTATTGGCTATGTATTATTAATGATGTTCATTGTTCGCCCATTATCGATTTTCCTTTCTACCATTGGCACGGGATTATCATTTAATGAGAAAGCTCTAGTAGGTTGGATTGCACCAAGAGGAATTGTAGCGTTGACCGTATCAGGCTATTTTGCTAGTGTATTGACCGAAGCAGGTTATGAAGATGCACAAATACTAACAACACTTACCTTTGGACTAGTAATTTTTACGGTTGTAGCTCATGGGTTTTCAATTGGTTGGTTGGCGAAAAAATTACATTTATCTATGGAAGGAAGACCAGGAGCGTTAATTAATGGAGCTAATCGCTTTACAGTTGAATTAGCTAAATCACTGGCAAAGGCTAATTTTCCAGTAATAATTGTTGACTCTTCATGGGAAAGATTAAGGCCAGTTCGTGAGGCAGGTATTAATTTTTATCATGGAAATATACTCTCTGAGCAGTCGGAATATAACCTGGATACAATTCCATATGAATATTTGCTAGCTATAACAGATGATCATGCTTTTAATTCCCTTGTATGTACAACATTTATGCCCGAATATGGTAGAACTAATGTCTTTAAAGTTAGTCCACTTGATCAAATAAAAGGTGATACAACAGAGGTTGTATCTAAAGTTGGAGGACGGATTTTATTTGATAAGAAATTTACGATGGAAGATTTGTTGGAAAAGCTGAATAATCATTATGTGTTCAGACAAACTACGTTAACTTCACAATATAACTATAAGCAATATGTAGCTGACAAAGATGAATCTACTGCTTTTCTTTATCTAATTAAGCCTTCAGGTCAATTGAAATTTTATTCCGAAGAAATGCGAACTGTTCCAGCAGTAGGGGATACAATAGTAAGTCTGACACCACCTAATAAAGAAAAAGCAAAGATTCAAGCCAAGTTAGAAACGCAGCGAAATAACAATACAAAAGGGAATGAAAAAGAAGTATGAAGCTGAATTGACCCTGTCAAGTAGACATTGGAAATTATAAAAATGGATTTAAGCGGCTTTAGCTCTATATTCAACAGGGCTAGGGCCGTATAATCTTTCTTGATATCTTTCATACCTATGTAAATAGTACTTCTCACATTTGAGAGTCCCCTAAAATGATTCCATTGGAACTTCTTTATAAGAATAGTCTCCTGACAACTAATCAAATACAGCTGCTTCCTTTAACCCACTTATTCCGTCCGTTTCAAATGTCCATCCATCTAGAAAGGGTTGTATTATTTATTTGATATTTGAACATCCTTCTTTGTATCACCTTCATTATTGTTGACATTATTACTTCAAATTAAATTCACTCGAATGAGATCTCTTGGACATAAAAAATTCCCCCTAGGTAAAACAGATTTTTATTTGTTAATCTGTCTAACTTAAGGGGAGCAGTTCAAACGCTTCACTCTTTTAGAAAATAATAAAATTTGCCCATTTGTATAAATATGGTGTCGGGTTGAGCTGCGTCCAGCTCCAGCGCCGAGAAACGATGCGACTTCACGAATCGCCCTAAGCTAAGTCGACATCGGCCCGTAAGCAAACCGTAGTTCCTATATTTCCGCTGACTCGCTCCAGTCGCTACGTTTCTAATCGGGCTCTTGTGTTTTTGTTCTAAGTTAAGAAAGTATAAAATCAGTGCAATGACTGCGTTAAGCCAAGTAGTTATTTTGAAATGTTTGATGTATATTGGCAATGCTCCGACGAATTACTTCGCTTTCCGCGGGCACGGCCTCAACTAACTTTGCAAAGAAGAACACGTTGCAAAGTGGATTTGCGGCTCGCGCTAATCCCGCAGGAGTCTACGTAATTCGTCTCCGCTATGAGAAGGTGCAACAATTCTTGTCATAAGTAATAGGTTGACTTTTTTTACAATGGATAAAGTGAAAATCGCTATCCGTGCGTATAAAAGCAGCTGTGTTACTTCATGCTAGCGTTGTAGAGC
>NZ_BAAACY010000071.1:0-8132 GCF_039521925.1 Virgibacillus salarius
ATTCGTTTTTGAGCAGACGATGTTTCATAATATTCCCTTTCCTCACAAACCGGAATCATTTCATATCGTTGTTCCTGTTTAACATCTTCCATAAGCCGTCGAATCTCTCTAATTGTAGGATGCAAAAAGACTTCTTTAAACGTTATTTCCATATTTAATTCTTGGTGAATTTTACTTATGAGAACATTAGCTTTTAAGGAGTGACCACCTAACTCAAAAAAGTTATCATCTATTCCTACCTGATTAATCCCTAATACTTCACACCAAATTTTAGTTAAGGTAGCTTCCATACCATCTCTCGGGGCAACATAAATACTCTCCATGTTCGCTTCACTACTCCGTTTTGCAAGGGCATTCCGATTAATTTTCCCATTATTTGTTAATGGTATTTTTTCTATCGGTGTAATATAAGTCGGTACCATATATTGTGGTAATTTATCTCTTAAAAAGCTCCTAATCTCAGGTACATGGATGTTTAATCCTACGATATAAGCAGACAAATACTGATCTTGATTATCTTTTTTTTCAACAAGGACAACGGCTTCTTTAATTTGTACATGTTGAAGTAGCTTGTGTTCAATTTCTTTTAACTCAATTCGAATTCCCCTTACCTTTACTTGATCATCCTCTCTACCTAAAAATTGAATAGAACCGTCCGGCATCCAGGCTGCCATATCCCCTGTTTTATACATTCGTTTCCCAGGATCAAAAGGATTATCGATAAACCGCTCTTTCGTTAATTCTGGTCTTTTTACATAACCTCTTGCTAACCTACTTCCACCAATACAAATTTCGCCAGGCACACCTATAGGAAGTAGTTTATGGTCTTTATCTACGATATAAACTTTCGAATTAGCAATTGGTTTACCAATGAGTATTTTTTCACTGTTTTCTACATTTCTCATAATCGTTGTATCTACAGTATTTTCTGATGGACCATATCTGTTTATAATTTCGATTCCAAAATTAAGTTTATTGGTATAGTCAATCGCATTAACAGGCATTTCTTCTCCAACTAATGTAACTTGTTTCAAATAAATAGCGTCCTTCGATGAAATAAAGTCTAGTACTGATAAATATATCGATGGTACACTTAAGTAATCTGTTATCTTATAACTTCTAATCAGTTCACTAATTTTGAAAGGATTCGACATTTCTTCGTTATTCACTAATACGACTTGTCCCCCTGCAATAAGTGGCGTAAAAAATGCTATGATAAAGCCATCAAAAGCATAATTTACTAAAGGAAGAACAACATTCTCATGGTTATAATCATATTCCTTCTTCTCCCACAGCATTGTCTGAGTTAAACTATGGTGCTCAACCATTACCCCCTTTGGATTTCCTGTCGTACCCGATGTATAGATGACATAAGCTAAATCATTTAGAAGATTAGTAACATCTGGATTAGTTGTCTCTTCTGTAAAAACCTGCTTTTTACTGACATCAATAACCTTCCCATTAAAATCTACTTCAGTAATTAGAGAAGGTTTCGTAATTACTAGGTCAACTTTAGCATCGGTTAATATATATTCTATTCTATCTTTTGGATTATTTGGGTCGATAGGTAGGTACGCTGCACCGGATTTTAAAACCCCTAATATTCCAGCGACCATCTCAATAGATCTATCTAGTATAATTCCTACAACATGATTATTTTTTACTTGTTGTTTCATTAGGGAATGTGCTAATGAATTAGCCATCTTATTTAGTTTTCGGAACGTCACTTCTCTTCCTTCAAAGATTACCGCGATCTGCTCTGGTGTTTGTTCTACTTGTTTCTGAAAAAGCTCTGGGAGTGTTAAATTTGCATTTTTAAATTGAACTTCCGTATTATTAAATTCTTCTACTACTAGCTTTTTCTGCTTTTCTGTGATCATGTCTATATCTTTAATAGTCATATCAAGCTTATCGAGTAAATCCGATAACACTTGAAAATAGTTCATTCCAAATGATTCAACAGTTTCCCTTTTAAACAAAGCAGCATTATAAATCAATTTAGCCTCAAAATAATTCTGATCATCCTTTTCAATACATAGTGTTAGTTCATTATGAATTGATTCACAGATAAAATGAATATCCTCTTTTGCATGTAATTTATTGTAAGTAATGCTTATTGGAACTAGTGTGGAAATCGATTCTGATACACCTAACTGCCTAAATACCTGTTCCAAGTTTACAAACTGATTATCATAGTGATCCAATAATCCTCGTTGCGTTTCTACAAGGAAGTTTTTTATTTTATATCCACCATTCAAAGAACGTTTGAATGGCATAAGTTTATTTTTTATATTTTGTGGTCTTTTCTCTCTAGAGTAATAAACCGGAACACCGACTAAAATTTCATCACTCCCGGTATATTTATATAGTTCAATCAATAATCCCATTAAAAAAGTAACATACGTTAACATATCATTATTTTTTGTAATGGACATCATTCTTTTCATGAGCTGATGATCAATTGGTAAAGATACCGTTTGTTTCTGGTACGAGTCTCCTGTTGTCATATCGTGTCTTAATGTAGTTCTATCTGTACCTTTTATATGTAAGTTTTTCCAATATTGATCAAGCTCAGATAACTGACTGTTATGAACCTCTTTACTCATGTCACCCCTCCATTTGCTGAATGCTAGAGCTAAGGTAAACAACACTTAACTCTATCTGGAAATTTATTACATTATTTTAAAAATCAAACTCTAGGTCTCTTAAACTATCTAATTCTTTTTTTTCGTTGAGAATATACGCTTCTTCTTCGCTATTTATTAATTGAACATCTTTAATAGCTGTATGAATGTTTTGTGAATACTCTCGTAAAATGAATAGGAAATCTTCTACGATTCTCTGTATCGTTTCTCTCTTAAATAGTTTTGTTGCATAAACTAGCTTTAATGCAATGGTCTTTGAGGTTTCATACCCAGTTAGACTTAAATCTACCCTTGCTAATTCATTTTCAGTGTTTATTTGTTTTAATCTTAGATTATTTACATTTATTTCAAGGTCATCATACTCGATATTATTCAAGTTAAATACAACGTCAAACAGAAAATTCCTACTAACATCTCTCTTTATATTCACTTGCTCTATCAGTTCTTCAAGCTGATAGTTCTGATTGTCATAAGCTTGCAATGAGTTTTCTTTCACTTCCTTCAAAAATTCACTAAATGTTTTATGCTTATTTGGTCGATGTCGCATCGCTAACGTATTAACGAACATCCCCATGATATTTTGAAGATCGGCATGTGGCCTTCCGGCAATCGGTACCCCGACAACAATGTCTTCTTGACCACTATATCTCGCTAGTTGAATGGTAAAGGCAGACAATAAAACCATATGCATCGTTACATCTTCTTGTTTCGCTAGTTCCTGTAGCTGTTTCGTTGTTGCTTCGTCTATCGTGAACGAAATGCTATCTCCTTCGAATCGTTGAAACGCTGGACGTTCAAAATCATATGGCAATTGAAGGACTGGCACCTCATCCTGGAATTGTTCCTTCCAATATCGTGCTTGCTTCTTCATTTGTCCAGATTGTAAATAGTGTTGTTCCCATTCCGCATAATCCTTGTATTGAATACGGAGTGGGTCCAATTTGTCGCCATTATAGAGCTTCGCGAATTCCTGAACCAGGATACTCATTGAGACACCATCTGAGATAATATGATGCATATCAATAAGTAGGTAATTAGTTCCTTGGCTTTTCATGATTTCCGCTCGGAATAACGGTGCCTCCTCTAAGGAGAACGGGCGTATAAAATTCTGGACCAGTACCGTCTTATCCGTTTCATCCACTGTCCGTACACGAAGATGGAAATCCAAATGGGACATAATCTTCTGAGCTATCTCGCCTTCTACCATTTTGTAAGAGGTACGTAGTACCTCATGCCTTTCGATTAATTGCCTAAACGTTGCTTCCATACGTTCCCTGTTGACTTCTCCCTCTAATTCAAAAATAGCGGGCATGTTATAAGCCGTACTTTCTTGATCCAATTGCTGTACCGTGTACATCCGTTTTTGCGCAGAAGATGTCTGATAGTATTCCTTTTCTTCACATGGCTTTATCTGTTCATATGGGTTGATCAATCCTTCCGTTTCAATGTAGTCACTTAACTCTTGAATTGTCGGTCTATTAAAGATTTCTTTTAATGGAACGGAAATCTCTAACGCTTTGTGTATCTCCCCCATAACCATCGTTGCTTTTAATGAATGACCACCTAAATCAAAGAAATTGTCATGGATACCTATCGTATCCACTCCCAGGACATGTTGCCAAATGATTACCAGCTTCTTCTGTGTAGTAGTTTGCGGTGCTTCATATGCATTCGTAATGTACTGCATTTCGGGCTTCGGTAACGCCTTCCGGTTTACCTTTCCATTATGCGTTAATGGAATCGTCTGCAGTTCCATGTAGTATGCAGGAACCATATAATCTGGTAAACCTTCCTTGACATATGTTCTCACTTCTGCTTTATCCACGAAATCCTTCGCCACGATATAAGCACATAGGTATTTTTGATTCATTTCATCTTCTCTTGCCACCACGACAGCTTCCTTAATGGCAGGGTGACTAATCAGTCGACTCTCAATCTCTCCAAGTTCGATTCGATAGCCTCGAACCTTAACTTGGTTGTCCATTCTTCCTAAATACTCCAATTCTCCATTGGGAAGCCACCTCGCTAAATCCCCAGTTCTATATAAGCGTTCCCCCGGTTTAAATGGATGGTCGATAAATCGTTCCTTCGTTAATGCCTCGCGATTAAAGTATCCTCGTGCTACACCATCTCCACCGATACAAAGCTCACCATGCACTCCTATTGGCACTAACTTCCTATTTGAATCCATAAGATACAGCTCGGTGTTTTGAATTGGCTTTCCGATTGTAATACGGTCGGTTGATTCCAGCTTCTTAACAGTTGACCAGATTGTCGTTTCCGTTGGTCCATACATGTTAAATACGGTAAAAGGATATCCCTGTAACTCCTCCCATAATGATTTCGAAAGTTCTTCACCACCTACAAGAAGCGCTTTTATTCCCATTAGTGCGTCCGTAAAGGAATCATTCTCCAGCAACATCTTGACCCGCGTCGGCGTACTCTGCATGACATCAACCTGATGTTTCGTCATTACCTTCGCTAGCTTTTCGCCTTCTCTCGTCTCTTCCTCCTTGGCCATCACAACCGTTAATCCTTGCGTTAGCGGTACAAACGTTTCTAAACCAAAGATATCGAAAGATACCGTGGTTAAACAGAGAATCCGTTCATAGCTTCCTAGATTGGTTTCGTGCATAACACCATAGATGAAGTTAGTCACCTGTTGATGCTCAACCATCACTCCTTTTGGAGTTCCAGTGGAACCAGATGTATAAATTACATACGCCAATTGATGACAGTCGATAGCAAGATCTAGATTTGTGGATGGACCTTGATAGAAATCTTCTACCGTAATATCGATAGCCTGTACAGCTAGAGAAAGTGAACGAGCTTGACCACTTGATGTGACAACTAAGGACACCTTTGCGTCGGATAGAATCGTTTGGATACGATCGGTTGGATGAGTTGGGTCGATTGGTAGATAGGCTCCTCCTGCCTTTAGTATTCCCATGATTCCAATGATCATATCGATGGACCGATCCATGATGAGACCTACAATAGCTTCATTCTGAACCCCTTGTTGTCGTAAAACTCTTGCCAGTTGGTTCGCCTTTTTATTTAATTCCTGATAAGTTAACTTCTGGCCCGCACATACAACCGCAATATGATGAGGATTCTTCTCAGCCTGCTCCTCAAATAATGTATGAAGTGATTTATCTTTCGGATAATCCGCGTTTGTTTGGTTAAACTCCTGCAGGAGTTTCTGACTGTCTAATTCGGTTAAAATATTGATATCTGCAACTTCTACTTCAACTGTCTCGATAATAGTTTGTAGAATTTTAGTGAATTGATTTTTAAATTTGATAACACTTGTTTTATCATACAGCTCTTTATTATAAGAAAACGTAATTTCTAATACATCTTTAGGTAAAACCATTACGTCAAAATCATAATTCGTTTGTTCATAGACGTTTGATTCACTAATTTTAAAGCCTACATCTTCTACTACATCATAGACTTGATCATCGGAATAGTAATTTTGGAAAATAATGATATGATGAACTAATTCTTGATTCACCTCAGATAAAGATTGAATATCTGCCAGTGGATAATAATCATATCTTGCCGATTCTAATGAATCTTTCTGCATTTGTTTAACAACATCAATAAATGTATGATTAACTTCTTGTTTTACCCGTACTGGTACTGTGTTTATGAATAATCCTACCATTTCCTCAATACCTTCTACTTCTGCATTCCTTCCGGAAACGACCGAGCCAAATACGACATCATCTAAGTTTGTATTCTTTTGGAGTAGGATTCCCCATGCCGTTTGGATGACGTTGTTTAAGGTTACTTGATGATGTTTACTAATTCGTTTTAAAGCTTCGGTCATTTTTGGATCAATCGTAAATTCTAAGCGCTCTTTCGTAAAGGCTTCACTTCGTTTCTCTTTACCAGGTAACTTCGCCTGATTCGTATATCCTTCCACATACTGTTGCCAGAACTGCTTTGCCTTATTTTTTGGCTGTTTCTGTAGCCACTTAATATATTCCACATATGGCGTGGTGTCTGGTAACTGTACCGCTGTCCCATTGCTTAAATAGCTATAAATGGTGAAAAAATCTTTCATAATTAACCCGTTACACCAGCCATCCATCAGAATATGATGGGAGCTCCAAATCATTTTATATTCCTCTGCATTCAGCTTTAAAACAGCTAGTCGTATCAGAATATCTTGACTAAGACTAAAGCCTTTTTGCCTATCGGCAACTTCAAACTTTTCCACATAGGCTGTTCTTTCGTTTTCGCTAAGCGTACTAAGGTCTTCATAATGAATCATAGGCTTACGTGTTTTCAAGATGACTTGTTTTGGTGATTGAACATTCTCATGGACGATTACACTTCGTAAAATTTCGTACCGTTCGATTAGTTTTATAAAGCTTTGTTCGAGAATATCAAGATGGACATTCCCCTTGCATATAAAGGATTTTTGCTCAAAATAGGTCGTTGAATGTTCATCTAACAGAGAATGGAATAACATTCCTTCCTGCATTGGTGTCAATGGGTAAATATCTTGAATGGTTGCAGAATGGTAGTATTTCGTTAGTTCCTCTAGTTCTTCTAACGTCAAACTCTGGTCTGCATAATCTGAGGGTGTTAATTCTGTGGTGGTTTGTTTTTGACAGTGTTCAATGATTTGTAGTAAGTAGCTCTTATATGATGCGGCTACCATCTTCATTGTACTTTCATGATATTTCTTACTATTGTATGAAAATCTAAATTCTAGTTGATGACTGGAGACCATTCCTGAAATATCAATGTCAAATAGTCTTTCACTTTCTAAACTAATGGAATCTCCATGTGAGAAAGTGGACATATTAAAGAATCCATTTTTCGTATTTTCATCAAACTGACCGAGATAATTAAACTTTATTGAAGAATTTATGTGATTAAAGGTCTCATCACGGTCTTTTTCCAAATATTCTAGTATTCCATAACCAATGCCTTTATTAGGTACATGTCTTAATATTTCTTTTACATGTTTAATCACAACAGCTATTTGATTCGACTTATCTAACTCCAGTAGTACAGGGTAATGCGTAGTAAACCAGCCTATTGTCCTTGAAATATCTATATCGCCTTCAAGCGTTTCTCTCCCATGTCCTTCTAGCATTAAAAGAATTTGGTTTTCAGCTGTCCAATCGTGAATAGCCAACCCTAAAGCAGTCAATAAGATGTCATTAATCTCTGTATTATAGGCTTTATTTGTTTTCTTTAGTAAATCCTCCGTGTACTTTTTACTTATTTCAATGTACACATCACAATAATATTTTGCTTTATTGGAGTACCCCTGATCCTTTTTATCTACTGGTAACCCCGTTCCTTTAGCCCTACCGATTTGCTTCCAATATTCTAGCTCTTCTAATAGAACATCTCCATGTAGCTGTTCTGTTAAATAAATACCCCAATCTCGAAAAGAATTAGTCTTTTTCTGGAAGGCTATCTCTTTTTCTTGACTAACTTGATGGTAGCCTTCTGTGAAAT
>NZ_BAAACY010000072.1:0-3466 GCF_039521925.1 Virgibacillus salarius
ATTCGTTTTTGAGCAGACGATGTTTCATAATATTCCCTTTCCTCACAAACCGGAATCATTTCATATCGTTTTTCTTGCTTTCCTTCTAAGAAATCACTTAATTCCTGAATTGACGGATACTTAAATATATCTATTATAGATACTGCCACATTTATGTTTTTCTCAATTTCATTCGAAACGATGATTGCTTTTAGGGAATGTCCGCCTATTTCAAAAAAGTTCACATAAATACTATAAATTTCTTTGTTTAACACATTAGACCATATGTCCATTAAATTTTTCTGCAGTTTTGTTTTTGGTTGAGCACGCTCAACCTGGCTCATCATTTCTAGATTTGGTTCTGGTAAAGCATTTCTATTTACCTTTCCATTATTGGTCAAGGGCAGTTCCTCTAATTTCATAATATGAGTTGGCACCATATTATAAGGGAGCGTCTTTTTTAAATACTGTTTTATTTCTAAAGAAGCAATGCTTCCTATGATATAAGCAACTAAGTAATGATCATGATGATTGACCTTAGCTATAACAACTGCCTCCTTAACCTCAGGATGCTCCTGTATTCGTTCTTCGATTTCACCGAGTTCAACTCGAACGCCTCTAATTTTAACCTGATTGTCGATCCTACCAAGAAATTCAATGGTTCCATCTGATAATAATTTAGCTCGATCGCCTGTTTTATAAATTTTTCCCCCTTGTATAAATGGATTTTCTACAAATTTTTCAGAAGTTAATTCTGGTCTATTTAGATAGCCTAATGCTAAACCATCTCCACCTATACAGAGTTCTCCTGGTAATCCGATTGGTTGTAAATGACCATCTCTATCCAAAATATAAGCATTTGTATTTGCTATTGGTTTACCAATAACGACATTCTCAGATTCCACACATTTCGTTGTAATAGCATCAACAGTATATTCCGTTGGGCCATAGCAATTATATAAATTATAACCAATATCCATGATTTCTGCTTGTAAAGCTTGTGGTAATGCTTCTCCACCAGAAATCAATACTTGGATGCTTTCAAGTTTCTCCCCACCAGCAATAAATTCTCTCATCATAGTAGGTACTAATTGGACGATGTTTATCTTGTTTCTTCGAATGAAATCTCTAAAATGCTCTCGAGAAAGAGATTCTTTTTCTGTTGTGATGAACAACGTACCCCCGTATAACAATGTTGGGAAAATTTCTTCCACGGATACATCAAAAGAAATGCTTGTATTTTGCAATACATTTTTATTTTGATACAAACCATATTGTTTACCAAACCACATACATAAATTGACAATACTTCTTTGTGTTATTTGAACCCCCTTTGGTTTACCAGTCGAACCTGATGTATACATCACATATGCTAATTTATCAGGACTATAAGCAACCTGGAAATCCAAATCCACATTGCAATATACACGTTCATCATCCAAATAAATTGGATTAACACTAGTTGGTATATCAGAACCTTTCACTGTTAAAAATAGGCTTGCTTTAATATCTTCTAACATGTAATTAATTCTTTCTTTAGGAAATTTAGTATCGATTGGCATAAATGCTGCACCAGCCTTTAATATTCCCAAGATACCTATGAGCATTTCTATTGAACGATCAACCATTATTGGAATAATGGAATTATCCTGTATCCCTTCATTTCTTAATACTTGTGCTAAAGCATTAGCTTTTTGATTTAACTCACCATAAGTGATTTGTTTATCTTTATATACGGCAGCAATACCATTTGCATTCTCTGTTATTTTTTTTTCCAATAACATTACATAGGATTTATTTTTAGGATAATTTGTCTTCGTATTATTTACATCTGTAAGAATTTTTTCCTTCTCTGCTGGACTAATCATTTCCATGTCTGAGATTTTCATATTAGGATTTTCACAAATACACTTCACAATCTCTTTAAAATGATTGATCATTTTTTCAATGGTTTCTTGCTTAAATAACTTTGTACAATACTCAAATGAGCAGGTTAATCCAGCTTCTCTTTCAGTTACAGCTAAACTTAAATCAAACTTAGTGATACCTGCGTTGATCTTTAATGGTTCCATAACAAAGCCATCTAGCATTAGATTCTCTATGGCATCTGTCTCTTGATTATTCATAGAAAACATGACATCAAATAATGGATTTCTACTTATATCTTTTTCAATATTTTCAGATTCTAACAATGCTTCAAATTGATACGTTTGATTTTCAAAAGCAGCTACTGAATTTGCCTTAACCTCCATCAAAAAATCTTTAAAAGCTTTTTCACGCTCAGGTCTATTTCTTAAGGCAATCGTGTTAACAAACATCCCCATTACATCTTCTAGGTTTGCATGCAATCTACCAGCTGTTGTTGTCCCAACTATAATATCTTCTTGTTCACTATACTTTGCTAATAAAATATAGAAGGAAGATAGAATAACCATAAACAAAGTGCTGTCCGATTGGTTAGATATTTTTTTCAGGATATTCATTCTTTGCTTATCCAATGAAAAACTGATCTGGTTTCCTTCAAAGCTTTTGACCTGTGGTCTTTCAAAATCATAAGGTAAGTTTAGTACAGGGAGATGACCTCGGAATTGACCTTTCCAATAGTTTTCTTGTTGTTTTATTTCGTTAGATTTTAATATCTTATTATGCCACTCTGCAAAATCTTTATATTGAATTTGCAATGGAGAAAGATTGCTTCCATTATATAAACGGATAAAATCTTTAATTAGAATATTCATCGATATTCCATCTGCTATAATGTGGTGCAAATCAATGAATAGATAGCTCTTCTCTCCATTTTCAAGTAACATTCCTCTGAATAAAGGTGCTTCTTCTAGATCAAATGGTTGAATCAAATCATTGATTATCGTTTCTAGATATATATTAGACTTTTTTATAAAGTTCAAGTTAAATGCAATGTCATCATTAATTTTTTGAACAACTTCTCCATCAATCATTTGAAAAGATGTTCGCAATGATTCATGACGATTAAACAGCTTTTTAAAGGTCTTATTTAATCTTTCTTTGTTTATGGTACCATCCAATTCATAAACAGCAGGCATATTATAGGCGATACTGTCTTTTTCAAATTGTTGTAGAGTGTACATTCTCTTTTGAACTGAAGATGTTTGATAGTATTCTTTCATATCTACCTTTTCAATTTGTTCATATACCTTAGTCCCACTTCTCCTTATATAGCGAGCGATACTTCTTATCGTTGCATGTTCAAAAAAGATTTTTAATGGTAAATCTTTTCCTAGTTCCTTATGGACTTTATTCATTACTAAACTAGCTTTAAGTGAATTCCCACCAAGTTCAAAGAAATTATCCTCCGTTCCTATTTCATTTATGCCTAAGACTTCTTGCCAAATCTTGACAAGCTTCTCCTCTTCTTTATTCTCTGGCGCCTTGTACTCCCCTTGAATGAGATCTTGATTCGTGACTTCTGGTAGCGATCTTCGATCTACTTTTCCATTAGCGGTGAGGG
>NZ_BAAACY010000073.1:0-27720 GCF_039521925.1 Virgibacillus salarius
TAATAGCGAAGGCCGGCCACTTCAACTCCTGTGGGAAATGTTTGACCTGAAGATCCACTTTTTTGAGCGGGCTTTGCTAAAAAAGTTAGCTGAAGGACAAACCCCACGGAAAGGGAAGTGGGCAGCCGGAGTGGTGGTCAAGCAAGCAGTAGCTATTATTCCATAATAGCTACTAGAGGAAGCGTAAATCTGAGCATTTAGTGATAAGGACTGAGCGAATTTTGCTCAGTTTTTTTTAACCGTTGAGAGCTTTATAATTCAATAACGTATGCGATGGTAGGGGGTATAGACATAAATTCACTGTCGCTTTCTATTTACGAGTTTGGTTGTTCACGGAAAATTAACAGTAGAAAAGTAATATGTAGGTGACAAACGATAGGGAAATCAGTAAAATTACTAAAGAGAAGGAGGCAAGTATTATATCATGAGCACAATTCGTAAAAAGTGTGCAACGCTAGCAGAACATCCTGCTTTTATGAATACAATTATAGTATTAATTGTTTTGAACGCCATTTTAGTCGGTTTTGAGACATATAGTTTTGTTGCAGAAAAGTATGCAGGTTGGATATATCTTGCCGATCGAATATTACTTTGGATATTTACATTGGAAATTGTAATTAGACTAATTGGCAGTCGTTCTCTTAAGGCATTCTTTAAAGATCCTTGGAGTGTATTTGATTTTGTAATTGTACTTAGTGGACATGTATTGGTTGGCTCCTATTATGTAACGGTATTAAGAATAATGCGTGTGCTTCGTGTGTTAAGGGCCATTTCTATTATACCTTCATTACGAAAGATGGTTAATGCATTACTTCTCACTATTCCTTCAATGGGAACGATCCTACTGCTGTTAGGTATTTTCTTCTATGTATACGGTGTTATTGGTACGATGATGTTTCAACTAATCGCTCCTGAATACTTCGGTACACTACACCAGTCTTTATTGACGCTTTTTCAGGTCATCACATTGGAGTCATGGGCAAGTGGTGTAATGCGCCCAATCTTAGCTGAAGATCCTTCATCCTGGTGGTACTTCGTCACATTCATTCTTATTGGTGCATTTGTAATTGTTAATTTATTTGTTGGGGTTGTTGTCAATAATGTAGAAGAAGCTAGTAGAGAAGATTCTCCATCACCAACGGATATGAAACTAGCTGAGGTTCAGAAGGAATTAAAAGAGATTAAGAAGTTGTTAGAAAAAAATAAAGGATAAAAAGGTCGGGGACGAACCTAAAATCGTTAACCCAAAAGCCATATGATAAAGTGAACCTTCCATCCGTGGGGGGCTTATTTATCCCTCACGGATGGTTCCACTCGCTGCCGATGCCTTCCTTATCCTGTGGGAACAGTACGGGCTGAAGATCCCGCGGGATAAGGGCAGGATGCTAATGGAGCGTGATACAATCTGTTTTAAATAAACATTAATGATAGCTTGTTAATCCATTAACTCAGAAATAATTTCGAACGACCGCTGCCGATCTGCTTGATGATAGATTTGGGAGCTTATAATCATTTCATCCGCCTGTGTTTCCTCTAAGAAATTTTTCAACCCCTGTTTAACCGTTTCTTTGCTGCCAATTATCGTTGTACGAGGGTCTAGCGTTTGTTTGATAGCTTCAAGCTCGTTAATAGAGAAATGGGCCTCGATATTTTCAATCGGTGGCTTTAGCTTTGTTGGTTTTCCACGACGCATATTTAAGAATTGCTGCTGCAAGGAAGTCGCTAAATAGCTCGCCTTCTCATCAGAGTCTGCAGCAATTACATTAACACCAACCATGGCATATGGCTTATCCATATATTCGGATGGCTGGAACTGTTCTCGATATAAGTTTAATGCAGGAATTGTATATGCAGGTGCAAAATGACTAGCAAAGGAAAATGGCAACCCTTTTTGAGCTGCTAATCTAGCACTAAAATCGCTAGAACCGAGTAACCAAATAGGGATGTTTAACCCTTGACCAGGAACAGCTTTTACACGAGAAACCGGATCTTTAGCGAAGTAATCTTGTAATTCATTTACTTGCATAGGGAAATCTTCCACACTCATATTTAGTGTCCGCCTTAGCGCATATGCTGTCGCTTGGTCACTCCCTGGTGCACGGCCAAGCCCTAAATCAATGCGTCCTGGATAGAGTGACTCAAGCGTTCCAAATTGCTCGGCAATGACAAGTGTTGCATGATTTGGCAGCATAACACCACCTGCTCCTACACGAATGTGATTTGTTTTTTCGGCAATATGTCCGATAATTACGGAGGTTGCAGAGCTAGCTATTCCAGGCATGTTATGATGTTCAGCTAGCCAGTAACGGTTAAAGCCAAATTTCTCTACATCCTGTGCTAATGCTACACTATTTTTAAAAGAATCGCTTGGTGTGCTGCCTTCATTAACAGGAGCTAAGTCTAAGACAGATAATGGTATATGCTGAAATGTCTTCGTATGAGTCATTATTTTTCACCTCTTCGCTTATTTCTTAATAAGAAATGATACGGATTTTTTTATAAACCGTCCAACGATTAGCTTCGGTAGAAAAAACAGATAGCTCGTTGATAGCTGTTAAAGCGGATGAATCAATTGTATATAATTCAACTGGTCTATACCACGAAAGGATTGATCATTTAACCATGGTTTAAGAAAAATTCAAAGAAAATTTTTAATAAAAATTGAAATTTTTGTGAAGTAATCCTCAACCTGTCTATACCCCTTGTCAATCATGCAGTTTAGATGAATAAAGAAAATAAAAACACGAAAAAGACAGCGTTTTCATTTATTAAAATTTAATAATATTGTATTAAAATAACTTATCTGAATTTTGAGGTAAAATAAAAATTATGATATGATAATCCTACTATACTTTTTTCCGAATGGATGGAACAGTGCGAAAATTATGTGATAGGTGGTTTTAAAGCTTCTGAAATCAATGAAATTAAAATATAGATCATGTGAATTTTGATGTTAAGAAAGGGGATGTTGGGATGTCGCGAAATGGATTCCCTGAATCACAGGGATTGTATCGTCCTGATTTTGAACATGAAGCATGTGGGATAGGGATGATTGCAAACATAAACGGTAGGAAGACGCATAATATTGTGCAAAATGCCATTAATATTCTCTGTAACCTGGAGCATCGTGGTGGTCAATCGGCAGATACCAGTACAGGAGATGGTGCCGGAATCTTAACACAGATTCCGAATCGTTTTTTTCAGAAGCAATGTGCAAAGGAAGGAATTCAACTTCCAGCAAAAGGGGACTACGGTGTGGGGATGGTATTTCTTCCGATAAATCATAATCTCCGTATGGAAAGTAAAAGGATGTTTGAACGAATTATTCGAGAAGAAGGACAAACATTTCTTGGCTGGAGACCAGTCCCGATTAACGAATCATTTATTGGGAAAGTAGCAGCAAAAAGTATGCCTTCCATTCGTCAAATCTTTATAAAGAAACCGGAAGATGTGAAAGATCAAAAAGCGTTCGAACGAAAGTTATTTGTCATTCGGAAGCGAATCGAACAAGAAGCTGCAAAATCCCCAGAATTCGAGGATATTTATATTAGTAGCTTGTCCTCAAGTACCATCGTCTACAAAGGGATGCTCGTCCCTGAACAGTTAGATGCCTTTTATATCGACTTAAACCATCCTGATTTTAAATCAGCACTCGCATTAGTTCACTCTCGCTTTAGTACTAATACCTTTCCAAGCTGGAAACGATCGCATCCAAATCGATACACCATTCATAACGGTGAATTTAATACACTAAGGGGCAATGTGAATTGGATGCGTGCAAGGGAGCAAATGTGTTCATCGGAATATTTTACAGAAGAGGACATGGAAAAGATATTGCCAGTAATTGACTATGAGGGAAGCGATTCATCTATATTTGATAATACATTTGAATTCCTGCATTTATCTGGACGTTCTCTAGCGCATACAGCAATGATGATGGTTCCAGAGCCTTGGGCAAATGATAATGGAATAAAAGAAGAAAAACGAGATTTCTATGAATATCATAGTACACTGATGGAGCCTTGGGATGGGCCGGCGGCACTTGTCTTTTCTGACGGAACGCAAATAGGCGCATGTTTGGACCGTAACGGATTGCGGCCCGCACGCTATTATGTTACGAAGAGTGGAATGATCGTTCTTGGATCAGAGGTTGGTGCCCTGGATATATTTGCTGATGACATATTGTATAAACGTAGATTAGAGCCTGGAAGAATGCTTTTAGTTGATTTGGAGAAAGGTGTCATTGTTCCAGATGAAGACATTAAAATGCAAATTGCATCAGAACAACCGTATAAGGAATGGTTGAATAATAAAATAGATATAGATGATATTCCAGATGTAATGTATAGACAGCCGGTATTTGGAGAGGAAAAATTAATTAAACAGCAGCATGCATTTGGATACACCCGGGAAGAATTGAATAAAATCATTAAACCATTAGTTACGGACGGAAAAGACCCGATTGGTTCCATGGGATACGATTCACCTTTAGCTGTACTGTCTAAGAAGCCACAGCTGCTATACAACTACTTTAAGCAATTGTTTGCTCAAGTAACAAATCCTCCAATTGATGCGATTAGAGAAAAGATTATCACAATGGTCGAGACGACTATTGGAGCAGAGGGAAATTTAGTACACCCCACTGCAGAAAGCTGCCGACACATTCGTTTGAAGACACCAATCCTTACAAATGGTGAATTAGAAAAATTACGTATTCAACAATTAGCCGGTTTTCAAGCAGTAACCTTGTTTATGCATTTTGATGTAAATGATCAGGAGAATGCATTGGAAAAAGCACTGGATGAACTCTTTGTAAAGGCAGATAAAGCCATTAATGAAGGTGCTGTAATCCTCATTTTATCTGACCGAGGAATCGGCAAAGATAAAGCAGCCATTCCTGCATTACTAGCTGTATCTGGTTTACACCACCATTTAATTCGTAAGGGGTTACGTACTAAAGTGAGTCTATTAATCGAATCGGGAGAACCAAGAGAGGTTCATCATTTTGCAAGCTTAATCGGCTATGGAGCGGAAGGGATAAATCCGTATCTTGCTTTTCACTCCATAGAAGATCTTGCTGAGAAACAAGAATTAGAACAGTATACAGCAAAACAGGCGAAGCGGAATTATATTCAATCAGTGACAGATGGAATTATAAAGATACTCTCGAAAATGGGAATCTCGACAATCCAGAGTTATCGAGGAGCACAAATTTTTGAAGCAATTGGTATAAGAAAAGATGTTATAGAAAAGTATTTTACTGGTACTGCTTCAAGATTGGGTGGTATTGATCTTGACCTAATTGAGGAAGAAACACGTATGCGTCACCAAAAGGCTTTTTTAGAAAATCGTGGTGGCAGCTATACCTTAGAAGCTGGCGATGAATACCAATATCGTAAAGATGGGGAAGACCATCAATATAATCCTAAAACTATTCATATTTTACAGCATGCCTGTCGAACAGGTAATTATGAGTTATTTAAGGAATACTCAAAGCTTTTGACAGATGAAAAGGAGAATCTTCAATCTTTAAGGGGCTTACTGTCCTTTAAAAAATGTAAACCAGTGCCACTCGACGAAGTAGAATCTATAGAATCTATTTGTGCTCGTTTTAAAACTGGTGCTATGTCCTTTGGCTCGATCAGTAAGGAAGCTCATGAGTCTTTAGCGATTGCCATGAATCGCATCGGTGGGCGTAGTAATAGTGGTGAGGGCGGTGAATCAACAGACCGATTTACTCGTGATGAGAATGGTGATCTAAGAAGGAGTGCCATTAAACAGGTTGCTTCAGGGAGGTTTGGAGTAAACAGCAATTATCTAGTGAATGCTGATGAGATCCAAATAAAGATTGCCCAAGGTGCTAAGCCTGGTGAAGGTGGACACTTACCTGGAAAAAAAGTATATCCATGGGTTGCTGAGGTACGCGGATCTACTCCAGGAGTTGAGCTCATTTCTCCACCACCACATCATGATATTTACTCCATAGAAGATTTGGCTGAGTTAATTCATAACTTAAAAAATACGAATCCAAATGCAAGAATTAGTGTCAAGCTTGTATCAGCAGTTGGCGTTGGTACCATTGCAGCAGGTGTCGCAAAAGGTAGAGCAGATCTAGTTTTAATTAGTGGTTATGATGGTGGAACTGGAGCAGCACCACGCACAAGCTTGAAGCATACAGGGCTACCTTGGGAGATTGGATTGGCTGAAACACATCAAACGCTTTTATTAAATGGACTTAGAGATCGAATTGTTGTGGAGACAGACGGTAAAATGATGACAGGGCGTGATGTAGTAGTAGCAAGTCTGCTGGGTGCCGAGGAATACGGCTTCTCTACAGCCCCACTAGTCGTATTGGGATGCGTAATGATGCGCGTTTGTCATTTGGATACATGCCCAGTTGGGATAGCAACACAGAATCCGGAACTACGTAAGAAATTTATGGGAGACCCGGAACATGTAGTCCATTTTATGAAATTTATTGCACAGGAAGCACGTGAATTAATGGCAGAACTTGGCTTTCGAACCATCAATGAAATGATTGGTCGTACGGATGTGCTTGAATTTAATCAAGCCATTGATCATTGGAAGGTAAAAGGAATAGATCTGACAGAGTTGCTTTATCAACCAGATGTTCCTGCAAAAGTAGGAAGATATGCGACAATCAAACAAGATCATGGAATTGAAAAGACACTTGATTATCAAGAACTAATTCCGAATTGTAAACAGGCAATTGAACAGAAAAAGGCAGTTGAGTTTACAACAGCAATACGTAATATAAATCGGGTAACTGGTACGCTATTAGGCAGTGAAATAACCAATCGCTATGGGGAAGCTGGGTTACCTGAAGATACGATTAAATTGAATTTTAACGGATCTGCTGGGCAAAGCTTTGGAGCATTCATTCCACCAGGTATGACATTACGACTTATCGGTGATGCCAATGATTTTGTAGGAAAGGGTCTATCTGGAGGGAAAATTATCGTCCATCCAGACCCTATTGTTACCTTCCCACCTGAGAAAAACACAATAATCGGTAATGTAGCCTTTTATGGCGCTTCACGAGGAGAAGCCTATATACGCGGACTCGCAGGAGAACGGTTTGCAGTAAGAAATAGTGGAGCAACCATCGTTGTTGAAGGTGTAGGAGATCATGGTTGCGAGTATATGACAGGTGGTACAGTTGTAGTATTAGGAAGTACGGGAAGAAATTTTGCTGCAGGTATGTCTGGTGGCGTAGCATATATATTCGATGAAGACGATTCATTCCGTTCGAAGGTGAATGACGAGCTTGTGTATATAGAAACAGTAGCAGATCAAGAAGAAATTCAGCGACTTTATCGAATTATTCAACAACATGTAAATGAAACAAATAGTACACATGCGGAGCGAATTTTATCCTATTGGGACAAATATGTAGAACAGTTTGTGAAAATTATTCCAAAAGCATTTGTGAAAATAAATGACCGAATTGCAACGTTAAGAGCAGATGGAATGAGCAAATTCGATGCAGAGATGCTTGCCTTTGAGGAGAGTAAGCAGCCTGCAAAAGAAGAAAAGAAAGAGGTAGGAGCATTACAATAGCCATGTTTGCCAATTAAGAAAGGGATAGATATGCGTTTGCTTGTTGGAAAAGGAGGCCTTTGATGGGGAAACAGACAGGGTTTATGGAATATGACAGACAAGTACGGCGGGAGCGAGACCCAGCGGTCCGTACCAAGGATTGGTTTGATTATACAGCTCCATTGTCGGATAAAGAGGTTCAAATACAGGGGGCACGCTGTATGGATTGTGGTGTACCTACTTGTCATGTAGGAATGGAAATTAATGGTGTAACCTCTGGTTGTCCGGTGTATCATCTTATTCCCGAATGGAATCAGCTTGTCTATGAAGGGAAGTGGAAAGAGGCATTAGATCGAGAGCATGAGCAAAATAACTTTCCGGAGTTCACTGGGATTGCCTGTCCGGCTCCGTGTGAAGGAGCTTGTGTGCTCGGTATTAATGAGCCGCCTGTTGCTATTCGAACCGTAGAGCGTTCAATTATTGAGAAAGGCTTTGAAGAAGGCTGGGTAGTCCCGAAGCCTCCAGAAAAGCGAACTGGCAAAAAAGTGGCCGTCGTTGGCTCTGGACCAGCAGGGCTAGCTACAGCAGCTCAGTTGAATAAAGCAGGTCATCTCGTTACAGTTTTTGAAAGAGATGATCGTGTCGGAGGATTATTAACTTACGGCATTCCAGAGATGAAACTTTCCTATGATGTAGTGATGAGACGCGTCGAAATTTTGCAGCAAGAAGGAATATCCTTTGTAACGAATACAGAAGTCGGTAAAGATATTACTACTGAAGAACTTAGAAAGGAATTTAACGCGATTGTACTATGTGGTGGTGCGACAGTGCATCGTGATATTCAAGTGGCGGGGAGTCAATTAAAAGGTGTTCATCATGCAATGGATTTCCTCCATTCCAATACGAAAAGCCTACTAGATTCAGATTTACAGGATGGCAATTATATATCTGCTACGGGTAAGGATGTTATTGTTATTGGTGGTGGAGATACAGGAACAGATTGTCTTGCCACATCTGTTCGCCATAATTGTAAGAGTCTAACTCAGTTTGATATTTATGATAAAAAAGGATTAGTTCGTGATATGGAAACAAATCCATGGCCGCAATATCCAACGATTCATCGAGTAGAATACGGTCATAAAGAAGCAGCAAGTACTTATGGGGAAGATCCACGTGCTTATGCTGTGATGACTAAAAAATTTGTTGGGGATGATAATGGATATGTTAAAGAGGTGCACACAGTAAACGTTCGCCTTCGCTATGATGAAGCTGGCAACAAAGTCCGGGATGAAATCCCTGGTACTGAAAAAATTTGGCCGGCAGATCTTGTATTGATTGCGATTGGTTTCCGTGGACCAGAACAGGATCTTATTGAGCAATTGCAAATTGAAACTACGGCTAAATCGACCGTCGCCGCTGATTATGATGACTATAAAACAAATGTAGACGGTGTGTTTGCTGCAGGTGATATGCGACGCGGACAAAGTCTAATTGTTTGGGCGATAAATGAGGGAAGAGGCGTAGCCAGGGAATGTGATCGTTATTTAATGGGAGAAACTGTGCTACCATAAGTCGAAAATGGAGTGCTATTGTTTCATACAATGTATGGAGCGGTGGCGCTTTTTCGCGTCTACACACCACTATTATGTGATCTTCGTACATAAAAAGGTAAGTTTTAGACAAATAACTTGTGATCTGCATAAAAGTACGGAGAAATGAGTTTGCAACAAAATACTACTTGCAGTAAGATAGTATGGTGAGAAATATTTTTAGGTATTAGATTATCAAATTTTGCAGTTTGTTTGGATAAGATAATCTAGAAATGAGGGTAAATCATGAGTAAACCATCCATTTATGGACTAACATATGAACAATTAACGGATTGGCTAATGGATCATGGTCAACAGCGTTTCCGCGTTGATCAGGTCTGGAATTGGCTTTATAAAAAACGTGTCCATCGATTCACTGACATGAAGAATGTTAATAAACAGACGATTGCTTTGTTAGAGGACAATTTTGTCTTAGGTACACTAGAAGAAGAGGTTAAGCAAGAATCAAAAGATGGTACGATTAAATATTTATTTCGCTTAGCAGACGGTAATTTAATTGAAACTGTTTTAATGCGATTTAACTACGGATTGTCTGTTTGTGTAACTACGCAGGTTGGCTGTAACATCGGTTGTAGTTTCTGTGCTAGCGGGCTATTAAAGAAAAATCGTGATCTATCTAGTGGTGAAATTGTTGAACAGATCATGAATGTACAAAAAGATTTAGATTCTCGTGGTGAGGATGATCGGGTTAGTCATATTGTTGTCATGGGAATTGGCGAACCATTTGATAACTTTACTAATTTAATGGACTTTTTGTATGTAGTAAACGACGATAGAGGATTAAATATAGGTGCTAGACATATTACTGTATCAACGAGTGGTTTAGCTCATAAAATATATGAGTTTGCAGATACAGGAATCCAAGTTAACCTAGCGATCTCTATCCATGCTCCTAACAATGAGTTACGTACACAAATCATGAAAATAAACAAAGCCTTCCCTATTGAAAAGCTAATGAAGGCAGTAGATTATTATTTAGAGAAAACGAATCGAAGAATTACGTATGAGTATATTATGTTAAAAGATGTCAATGATCATCAGGAGGAGGCGCTTCAGTTGGCGAAGCTGCTTGAGAATCATCGACACTTAGCATATGTCAATTTAATACCTTATAATTCGGTTGATGAACATAACCAATATCAGCGTAGTGAATCAGCATCTATACAAGCCTTTTTTGAAACGTTGAAGGATAAAGGAATCAATTGTGGTGTTCGTTGGGAGAATGGTGCAGATATTGATGCCGCTTGTGGACAACTTAGAAGTAAACAAATGAAGAAAAAGAATGTTGGCTAAAGGAGAAACCTAAGTGCAATTTGCACTTAGGTTTTTTACTTCCTCATCTGTCACTATCTACAAGAACCGTTTCCTTGTTTCAGGAGACGGCAATGTACAGCTTTGTTTCTGTCCGAACCATTCATAGCGATGGTTGGCGATCACTCCATATAGGAAGTCTCTAAGCGGTTTAGGAATGATCATGAAGCCGTATAAAAGCTTCCATGCGCCGTTTAATTCTTTACATACCCTAAGCGCTGCTGTTGATTTAAAATACGCTTTATTACCGTCAATGAGGATGAAACTATTCATGTTAGTTGGTACATAGTTTCTTTTTAAGAGTTCTTGACCAGCGTCTCCTTGTAAGGAGGCGAATGTAAACTGCTCTTGCTTATCTCTTTTTAAGATAAATTGAACACTCTGATCACAGAAATTACAAACACCATCAAAGAGAATGACCTTACTCATGTACGCTCACTCCTTATGGAATAAAGCTATCCTTGCTTCTATTGTAACATGCCGTTTTTTTAGATTCCTAGTTTTAAAGTTCTTGAAAGCAGTTGCAACAACAATATCTTATATAGATTAAGGTAACGATGTATACATTTAGGCGTATTTACCTTCTTTTTTGGTGGTACGATTTATGATAACCCCCCTAAATCCATATCTAACGAATGGCAATGCAAAAAATTCGATACTTGATGGTGAAACGTATTAGTTAGCGCTTTTTCCTTTATTAGCTTTTATTCTAACCATATTCGCCATGCAATTCATTTTAACAGGAATAAAAGAGGTGCAAGAAGAAAGGAGAGGACTTATAACTAAATTCACAATAAGAAAAAGGAAGATAACAGTGAAACGGAGTAATGGTAATCAAAACATGAAACCTTCTTCTTCTCGTTTTCAGCGTGTACAAACAAATCGTAAAGAAAAAGCAAATTGATGTTACTTAACAAAATGTCAATTGAAAAAAATATAACCAAACCAATTCCATGTGGAAAATTAAACATCGGTTGGTTTTCATTATTATAGGAAAGCACATCATTGGATTAATATTAATTGTTTGGTTAGCTATCACCTGAAAATTAATTTTTGGTTGAGTAACGTATAGTTTTTCCTTCTAATCGAGTATGCGGCTATTTGGAAAAGCAATACACGGCCTCATTTTTTACATATAGTCACATCAACTTCATTTGCAAACAATAATGTATACAAGTAAACAAAAAGTGTACATAAAGAACACAAAAATGTTTACTTGTGTACAAATATGTGTAGACACTGTTATATCAACGAAAACAAAACTGTAAACATGTATACAAAATAGAATACGAAAAAAGTCGGATTGCGTTATAAGAAGAAAGGAAGTACTCTTAGATAGAATGTATTATTATGGAGAGGAGTTTTCTTACATGACAAAAACAAGAATAGCAGCAGTGGACGTGGGAAACGATGCGTTAAAGGCAAACTTTGGAAAGATGGAACACGAGGTATATATTCCCAATGTAGTCGCCCAGGATTTTGAAGACCGTCCCGTAATTGGCATTGAAGAGCTAGATAAAAAAGAGGTATTGGATAATATTCATATTCGCGTACATTCACCTGCGCTCGAAGAAAATAACGTAATCTACCGTGTTGGGAATTTAGCAACAAAGACAAACAATTCAACAGAGCTAGATCCCGGTAGTAGCAAGGCAGAAGAGGATCAAACCTTAATTATGCTATTTGCTTCCTTAGCATTGGATGCAGTAGAAAATGGAGCCTTTTCCATGAAGAATAAAGTTATTGATGCAAATTATACCCTTGGAACTGGGCTACCACTCCGAGAGGTAAAGGAAGGTAAGGATGTAGGTTATCGTTCTCAATTACTGGGATCGGTTCACCAAGTTGAATTTTTAGTAACACCACATCATCAGGGTAAGAAAGTAAACATTAAATTTGATGAAGTAAAGGTTTATCCAGAGGGGTTTGCAGCATATGTGAATTTAATTATGGATAATGATTTAAAAGTTATTAATAAAGATTTGATTGATAAACAAATACTTATTCAAGATATTGGTGGATTGTCAACAGATATCGCGGTGATTCGTAATCGTAATGTTGACGATGATAAAGCCCAAGGATTTAATTTAGGCGTTTCTGAATCACTGGAGCAGATTAGGGAAGAAATTCGAACAAAACATGGTGTAGAGCTAGATAGTCGCCGTGATGTAGTAGATATTATTACAAGGAAAAATGACCGACATCACATCATGGTCAAAGGAAGTAGGACAAGCGTTCACGATATTACAGACCATATCCTACTTGAATTGGCTAAAAAAGAGTATCGATTCTTAAGAAACGTGTGGGCTAAGAATTCCCAATCGGAAATTTGTTACTTTGTCGGTGGTGGATCAGCAGTCTTAAAAGATTATTTAAAAGCACTTAATAATAAACTCGATGGCTTTAACATTGATTTCTTTGAAGATGAACAGGAAAGTATTTGGATGATGGCTAATGCTTATTATAAGTTAATAACTGATTTTGTAAATAAGCATGCCAAGCAAGAAAAGGAAGAGAAAGAAGCAGTAAAGGCAAAAGCAAAATAGGGTGATATAATGGCCAAAAACACAATTGAACGAGGGCAATCAATAACCTTTCGTGTTCCTTCCGATACACCGGATTATTTACTAAAGGCACTACAACGACTCAAGGAAACGGAACGGAGAAATTTTTCTAGTCGAATTGCCCAATTTGTATTACGAGGCTTAAGTGAAAGTGTTACAAAAGAGCGGGAAACGGTCACTGTCCCGCTCCCCAAACAATTAACCAAGGAACAAAAGAGTTGGTTGAAACATGAGCATTCAGAAGCATTAGTAGGTACCATTCTATATCAATTATTAAGTGATCCAATGCGAGCTACGACCTTATTGGCTTCCTTAAACAGTAATCATACGAATATTGATGAGGCACTATACTTACAAGAAAATGATATTGACACAGGTAAGCCTGTGTTGGAGGAAACAGCTCTAAAGGAAGAAATAGATTTAGATAGTTTACGTTTGGATTCGTTAGATACAAACCAACAGCAAGAGGTAATCGAAGAGGAAGAAGAGGATCCATTAAAAGACTTCTTTTCGAGTATGAATAAATAAAAGCAAGTCCTGCAGTAAGGTAGGACTTGCTTTTATTTTTATGTTCCTCTCACGATACGTTCTGGATGGGTATATACGTTCATTTGGTATCCACGAACGAATCCAATAACGGTAATCTTCAGATCCTCTGCCAGCTGTAATGCCAAATTAGTAGGTGCTGATTTAGAAATTAATATACCAATTCCCATTTTGGATAGCTTTAAAAGGACCTCTGAAGAGATGCGTCCACTAAAGACAATAATTTTATCATGTACAGGAACATTGTTTACCAAAATATGCCCAAAAAGCTTATCGAGTGCATTATGCCTCCCGATATCCGTACGAACAACCATAAGTTCGTTAGTAGTAGCTAATGCAGCATTGTGCACACCACCAGTTTTACGGAACTGACTAGAGGATTGCTGTAATTCATGCATTAAGTAAAAACACTGTTTAGCTGATATCATATGCTTGGAAAGAATAGTTTTTGCTGTCTTTACGTCATTTTTAAAATAAAATTGTCTGCTTTTCCCACAACATGAGCCAATAAAACGCTTAGAATGGTCCTGATGAAATGTAGTTGGGAGATGATCTATTTCTATATATGCATAGCCAGTATCGATATCAATAGCTAGATCTTTAATAGCAGAATAACTACGAATTATACCTTCTGATGCTAAAAATCCAATGAGGAGCTCTTTAAGATTGCTTGGAGAGCATACCATTGTGGCAAACTCACTTCCATTTATATGAATAGTAATTGGCATTTCTACAGCCACTAGTGAGGTTTCATTTGAATCTCCTGTATTATCAAAGCGGATCATCTCCCAATTTGCTTCATTGGAACGCATGTCACTCCTCCTTTTAGTGGCTGTCAATCTCTAATTCTTCGATACGTTTTTGGGCATATTTTCTATCTTTTTGTGCATAATAGGACACAGCTTTTTCTAAAATAACTACTGTGTTATATTCGGGAATTCCAGCATATGCCTCATATACTCCTTTTGGTATAAGAACATTCCCTTCTGGCCAATGCACTTCTAAATTACTAGATTTCATTGGAGCAAACTTTGCGCGTCCGGCAAATAACCCATGTTGATTATAAACAACGATTGGCTCACCATCTTCGATATGATACTTAACGGCGTCCTCTTCACTAATTAGTACATCCTCTCGTTTTGCATCATTAAAGGGATCTGTTTCACTGTAGACCATGGAATTAAACTGTTTTCCTCTTCGAGTTGTTACATAGAAATGCCCTTCGGGTTTTCTTAATTCTGGAATTTCGATTGCTATTAAATTTCCCCTGCCATCTGGAGTAGGACAAATTCCATCTTCACACAGCCAAGCGCCACCCCATTGAAAAAGATCCCGTCGTTTATGTAGGTGCTGGATGCCGTCATAATTTGGTGCAGCTTCTGCAATTTCCTTGCGAATAGCTGATGCATTGTCAAAATGAATATGTTCTTGCTTCTCTGGACATACCCGTTTAGCCAAGTCTATATAGATTTCCCACTCTGTACGGGCTTCTTCAATTCGTGGGCCCTTTATCTCTGGAGAGAAATAAACCATTCGTTCCGTAGATGTAGAGGTTCCGCCACCACGCTGTTCGTATCTAGTTCTTGCAGGTAATACGAGTACTGCTTCTTTTGCATCTGTAAGCGTGGATGTATTTAAGATAATATCCTGATGGACCCTGAGCTCGACGTTCTCAAGACATGTCTGAATAAAATCTGGATTTGGCATCGTTTCTAAGAAATTCCCACCGGATAAATAATAAAGATGAAGTTTTCGTTCATGACCATCTGGCAAGCAAGCATTTTCGAGAGACTCACCCACAATATCACCTTGCCAGGTAGGGATATCAAACTTCCAAATACCCTCTAATCGTTTTCGCTGATCATCATTCATATTACCTCCAGGTAATGAGAACGGATCGGCTCCCATTTCACCTGATCCCTGTACACCTGAATGCCCACGTATTGGCATTAGTCCACAAAACTCTCGACCGATAAAACCACGGAGTAATGCCAGATTAGCGATTTGTGATACATTGTCTGTACCGAAACGATGCTGCGTTAAACCCATTGACCAAACAAATACTGCTGACTTAGCATGTGCTAAGAGTGTAGCTAATTCAATCATTCTATTCCTAGAGAGACCAGATGATTCTTCCAGCTGCTCCCATGAATATGTATTAACGGTGGATTGTAGTTTTTCAAGGCCATTAACATGTTTACTAATAAAACCATGATCAAGCGCTGAGCCAGGTACTTCCTTCTCCATTTCGAACCAATGCTTCATAAGCCCGTGCATAAAGGCGATATCACCACCAATATGAACCTGATAAACATCGTCAGCTATTTTCGTGCCAAATAGGGCGGATTCTGCAATAGAAGGTATCCAATATTGATCCATAGAGGGTTCATGATATGGGTTGATAACAATAATTTTCGTTCCCTTTTTCTTTGCTGCATACATGTATTTGGTTGACACAGGCTGATTATTCGCAGCAACCGAACCCCAGAATATAAGAACGTCCGTTCCAATCCAATCCTTGTAATTACAAGTGGATGCACCTACACCAAGTGATCGGCTTAATGCAGTTTTGGAAGGAGAGTGGCAAATTCTTGAGGCATTATCAATGTTGTTTGTTCCAAGGAAACGCGCCACTTTTCCAAGAACATAGTATGTCTCATTCGTTATTCCACGAGAAGTCGTGTAGAAGGAAAATTGTTTCGGTTGCAAGGATTGTATTTTAGTAGCAATTGTATCTAGAGCTTGATCCCAAGAGATACGACGAAATTTACGTTCACCTTGTTTACGGATTAAAGGGTAAGGAATTCTACCAAGCTGACGTAATTCCGTGCTACTCCGATTTCGTAGCTCATCTATATCTGCATGTAGTATTTCTTTCTTAATTGCTGGCATTGTATTTAAGCGAAGAACATTTAATCTGGTAGTACAAAGGTGAGGGCCGGTTAGTGTTTGATCTTTAAGGCCTTGTACGCCAAGGGCGCAGCCATCACAAACTCCTTGTGTAAGGATACGCGTAGCGTAGGGTAGCCTATCTCTGTTTTCCCAAGCTACTTTGGCGGTATCTCGGATATGATGTGGCTTGATTTTTCCTAAACCAAAAGGAATTTTACTGACCCAAAGGGATGGGTCTGGTTTCTTCGAGAGCTTAATAGGTCCCTTATGTTTTGTTTTACCCAATCAAGATCCCTCCTATTTTATAAAGTGAGTCTATCTCTTCACTCAAACTAACCACTCGAACAATTTATATGTGAATAATGGAATATGGCAGATTGTCACAACGGGCAGTCGGTCTACGAGTCCCCTCGCCGCTGCAGAGAGGTCTCACCAGAACACGCTGTTTCTCAGGTATCGCTGCGCTTCGTTTTGTCTATGGAATGAGCATTACATCTTTCCAACAGTTGAAAAGTATTCTGTGTAACTGATGGTAAGTGCATTGAGGATTCAAGAAATATATAGGTACTTGCAATCGTATCATGTAAGCGAATACATTACAAATTTGCTTTTCTGTATGATGCTACGTATCTTATCTAAAATAAATGTAAGGTAGAGTGTAAAGTTTTAACTGGTCGAAAACTTTTTACAAAATGTCAAGGTATATATAAGTAAGAACGTCATGAAGGGAGATTGTCACTGGTGGTGGATAAAGAAACCAGGCTTATTAAAAAAATAAAGAAAGGCAATCATCAGGCATTTAAGAAGCTATATGATCGATTTGCTGACTATTCGCTACGAACAGCTTTTGCCATTACAAAAAATCAGTCAGATGCATCAGATATCGTTCAGGAAACCTTTATTCGTGTCTATCGAAATATTGATTCCTATGATATGTCCAGATCATTTAAGGCGTGGTTTTATCAAATATTAATTAATGAGACTAGGCGGTATATGAAAAAGAAAACAAAGCAAGCAAGGAGTATCGAATCAGATCAGTTACTAGATTTTTTGCACCAACAAACAGAGGAAGCATACCATTTTGATGATTTGTATCTAGCTATGGATAAATTGGAGGAAAATCATCGCACAGTAATCATATTAAAATATTTAAACGGATTTACGGAAAAAGATATTGCGGAAGTGCTTGAGTTAAATGTGAACACAGTGAAGTCTAGGCTGTTTAAAGCTAGAAAGCAATTGAAAGGTATGATGGGAGGTGCTTCTGATGAAAGATAATAACCTGTTTGATAAACAACTAGAAGCAGAACTCAAAAGGAAAACACAGCTTGATATGGACGTCAAACAAGCGATCTGGAAAAGCATTGAGGATGAATTATTCCACTCCATTACGGAACATGATAAGAATCGACGAGGAGTATGGGTAGCTGGCATATCATTAGCGGCAGTAATGCTCATTCTATTATTTGGAGTAATGACAGAGACTGGTCAGGCTATGATACAAAACTTAAAAGATTTGTTTATTGAAGAAAAGCAAGAACAGATCGAAATGGAAGGGCAACAAGAGGAGCTAGATACGCACCTGGAAACAAACGAGGAGCTTCGCTATGTTATTTATCTCGATGATGAACGCTATAAGATGGATAAGGGTGGAGAAGCTGACCGAATTGAACTAAAAGAAGAGCTTCCAGACAGTTATCCAGATGTTTATATGGAAATTAGGAGAGAAGAAAATACCACAACAGAAGAAGTAGCTGCCGATATTAAAGAAACATTGAATAACGAAGAAATGGAAATTGTTGAAGAAACTCGAACAAAAAATCCTATAGAGGCAGAGTTGATACGTGGCAGGGGGAGCAAATATCCTGAATGGGACACTCCTATTTACCAATATTATGTTACAGATTCGATGAACGGGCAAGTTTTTGTTATTAAACAAGCGTATTTTTTAGAAGCAGCTGAAGGACATGGAGCTCGCTTCCATTATATGTTAGAAAGCTTTGAAATTGTGAAGTAGTTAATTTAAGGAGGATAATGCTATGTGTGGATTCGTAGGAGTACTATTAGATCAAGAGGTTCAATTCAGTAATGAGCATTTGGAAGAAATCAAACTAGCAAATCAGCTAATTAGACATCGAGGTCCGGATGATGATGGTAGCTAGCATGATGATCATATAGCATTAGCCTTCCGAAGGTTAAGTATTATTGATATTGATGGAGGACAGCAGCCTTTTTCTTTTGGCAAGCAACGGTATTGGATGGTTTTTAATGGTGAGATATATAACTACAAAATAGTAAAAGAGCAATTAAAGAAAAAAGGGTATCATTTTACCACCAATTCAGATACAGAGGTTGCTGCTTTCTTATTTCTAGATCAAGGTGTTGAAGGATTCTCAGAACTTCGTGGTATGTTCGCCATATTAATCTGGGATAAAGACGAGAAAAGACTTTATGGAGCTAGGGATCCTTTTGGGATCAAACCATTTTACTACTGTGAAAATGAACATGATACTGTCTTTTCATCAGAGAAAAAGTGTATCTCTTATTTAAATAAGCAGGATGTAGTTGATCAACGAGCATTTCAGCATTACTTATCGTTTCAATACGTGCCAGATCCATTAACAATAACAGAAGGGATACAACGTTTAGCGCCTGGTCATTATTTTGTTAAGGATTGGCAAAAGCCGATACAAATCTCTAGATACTTTCATGCAAGTCTGCAACCAGTGCATAAAAATGAAAGACAGCTGATGTTTGCTATACGTGAAGTATTATTTGATTCAGTGACAGCACATATGCAAAGTGATGTCCCAGTAGGTGCTTTTTTGTCTGGTGGAATTGATTCAACAATCATAGTAGCAATGGCAAAACAAATAAATCCACAAATAAAAACTTTTTCGGTAGGGTTTGACGAGGCTGGCTACTCGGAAATCGATGTAGCAAAAGAGAGTGCTGAAAAGCTTGGCGTTGAAAATATTCATCGATATATCTCAGCCCAAGCATTTGTTAGTGAACTACCAAAAATAATCTGGCATATGGATGACCCTTTAGCCGATCCAGCAAGTATTCCGCTTTATTTTGTAGCAAATGAAGCAAGAAAGCATGTTAAAGTTGTGCTTTCGGGCGAGGGTGCAGATGAATTATTTGGTGGATACAATATTTACCGAGAGGCGGAAGCATTAAGGTTCTTTCAATATATACCTAAAGGCATTATGCCACTAGTCAAACGGATCGCAGATATGATGCCAGAGGGTGTGAAAGGTAAAAGCTTTTTACAGCGGGGAACTACAACACTTAAAGACAGATATATTGGCAATGCTAAGATGTTTGAAGAAGCGGAAAAACAACAGTTTATGCTGAATTATGCTAGTAACCAGTCCTATCAATCTTGGACAAAATCTTTATATAAGTGTGTAGAGGCCGCAGATCCCGTTCAAAAAATGCAATATATTGATATCCATACATGGTTATCAGGGGACATTTTAGTAAAGGCAGATCGAATGACGATGGCAAATTCATTAGAGTTACGTGTACCGTTTTTAGATAAGGCCGTTTTTGATGTTGCAAAACAAATACCCACACAATACAAGATAGCTGATGGTACGACGAAGTCTATTCTAAGAAAAGCGGTGCACGATATTATTCCAGCTCATGTGCTGAATCGGAAAAAGCTCGGTTTTCCCGTACCAATGAAATCCTGGTTACGAGATGAATTATATGAGTGGGCGAAAAATTTAATTAAAACGAGTGAAACCGATCATCTAGTTGACAAATCATTTATGTTAAATTTATTGGAGTTGCATGCTGCTAATAAGGGAGAACATGCAAGAAAGCTATGGACTGTACTTGTATTTATGCTATGGCATCAGATTTTTGTAGAAAATCGGTACGAGTTCTCGGAACTTAGACGTCAAGAGACTGGGGTTAAAAGCTCTTAACAGGTTAACAGCGTTAAAAGAAAGAAGCATGATTTATCCAGCTTGATTGTGAGAGAATCTCCATACGTTTAGTCGGCAAAATTGGATTTTGGCATAGGTAATTCGTATAAATTACCTCCTAGCAGTCAAACTAACAAGAGAATAGATCGAAGGAGGCTTAATGAATGGAGTTTGCCTGGGTTTGGAAAGCGGTATTGATTGTACTAGGAGGTACATTACTTCTACGATTTGCTGGTAGAAAATCTATTTCACAAATGACCTTGACACAAACGGTTATTATGATTGGGATAGGTTCACTACTCATCCAGCCGTTAGCTGGCAAGAATATTTGGGTTACATTAGGAGTAGGAGCAGTTCTAGTACTTACGTTAATCGTTATGGAATTTGTTCAAATTAAATCAGATTTCTTTGAAAATGTTATTACAGGAAAGTCAAAATTACTTATACATAATGGTGTCATACAAGAACAACATTTGAAAAAACTACGCTTGACTGTCGATCAATTAGAAATGAACTTAAGACAACAGAACGTCACAAGTATTCGAGATGTGCAATGGGCGACACTAGAACCAAATGGTCAAGTAGGCTTTGCCTTAAAGCCAGAGGCACAGCCAGTAACGAAGAAAGAATTTCAGGAGCTAGCTAATGAGTTAAAAAATGCGTTACAGGCAAATGCTCCGAACCAACAATTGTATGAAATAACGAAGCACTTACAAAGCTTAAATGAGCAAATGAAGCAAACTTCAAATGAAGATGATCTGTTTAAAGAAGTAGAAAATCATAAGCATGACAAAAACGCATCCCCCCCACGCCGTTTAGATTAACCTAATAGGTGCGGAAGTTATCTCCTCTAAATTTTAAAGAATATGGGGCTCGGACAAAAGAATTTTTAGCGATGTAAACCCCAAACTATATCTGAAATATTTCAGATGAAGTTTGGGGTTATTGTTTTGGAGACAGGTAGTTCATTCGTCGCTTAGTCAAATGCTTCGCTTTCCGCGAGCGCGTCTTCAGAACGCGATTTTTCCGTTACTTCAAACAATAAAGGTAAACAAAAACCCCACAGATTGAAGTTTCACTTTATTCATCATCGGTACTTTTTGTATGGATGTAGATGGTTGAACTACGGTAATGCTTGGATGCGCGAATATCAACAGTAGCGGCCTTAATAAAGGACCATGCTAAAAGTGCCATGATGAAAATAACAGGAAAAGCTGCCACGATACTTGCTGTTTGTAATGTTTCCAAATCGCCGACAAACATGAGTACCATTGGAAGAAGACATAGGGTAAATGCCCAAAATAGCCGATTCCACCGAAGCGGTTCAGATTGAATTTTCTTTTGCACCACAGCTGCCAAAATGAATGATGAGGAATCAAAGGTAGTTGCTAAAAATATAATGGCCAATACCGTAAAAACACCAATCATCATTTTAGCTAATGGCAGCTGTTCTAAAATAGCAATAATTGCGGCAGGCGCACCATGTTCATTCATAAAACCGATCACATCAAATTGTCCGCTTAATTGTAAATACAACCCGAAATTTCCGAGAATACCGAAAAACAAAATGGAGCCGAAAGTTCCGTATATCATAGTTCCTAAAACCATCTCACGTATGGTACGTCCTCTGGAAATACGTGCAACAAATAATCCAACAAACGGTGCGTAGACAACCCACCATGCCCAATAAAATACCGTCCAGGATTCAGGAAATCTTGTTTCTTCAAATCCAGCTAAATTAGCGAATGGCTCAAGCCATGTAGCCATTTTAAAAAAGCTATCGGCTACCTGTCCGACACTAGTAAAAGTAGTCTCGGTAATGAAAAGTGTAGGTCCAAAGATAAAAACAAATAAAAGGACAAAAATGGCAAGCCATAAGTTAATATCACTTAGTACTTTAATTCCCTTTGTAAGGCCGGAATAGGCACTGATAGCAAAAATTAGTGTGCAAATCAACATAACGATAGCTTTTAGACCTAAGGTGACAGGAATGCCGGTTAAGTTGTTGATTCCTTCTGCGATCATAGGTGTGCCTAAGGCTAACGTAGTACCAGCACCGCCTAATAATCCAAACATAAACAGTACATCAATGATAATGCCAATTGGCGTATCAATCCATTTTCCAATGACAGGTCTGACCGCTTCACTAATTTTTAATACAGATGTCTTACGAACATAATAAAAGTAGGCAATAGGTAATGCCGGTAATGTATAAATCGCCCAAGCTATTGGGCCCCAATGAAATATACCATAGGAGGCTGCCCACGGAATTGCTGCTGCCGACTCAGGAGCTATACCGAATGGGGGTCCTTGATAGTAATAGGCCCACTCGATCATTCCCCAATAGAGAATACTCGATCCTATTCCCGCTGCAAATAGCATGGCCGCCCAAGAGAAACTCCCGAACTCTTTATCGTCCTGCTTCGTTCCTAACTTAATATTACCGTATTTACTAATGGCAACATATAAAAGAAAAACAAAACATAATAAGCCAAGTGCTAAGTAGAGGAACCCGAACTTACCAGTCATAAAGCTGTTAGCTGCATTGACAAGCTCCGCACCGGCCTCTGGGAAGAAGATTAAGGGTAAACATACACATAATAAAAGAATTAAAGCACTGATAAATGTACGCCAATCGATTAGCTTTGTCTTCATAAAGAATCATCCTTTCTACCATCAATATGTAGTATTCTTATTATCTGATGTTACAGAACGGGGATAAAAATTTATTTTGTTCCATCGACAAACCATGGAGATGCCCTTACTCCTTCTCGGATAAGCGTACAGGCCATAACAAAGCACCAAAATTGAAGTATTGCTTTAAATGGAGGTAAACTTACTTGAATAAGGGTTTACTACTGCATATCAATCTGATCGTATGTATTAAGATTTACACATAGGAATAATTCATACATTAGATTTTTGTCTTGAATATCTGATCAGAAGAAATCTAATATACAAGGTTGTAAGACGTCTATGACTGTTAGCCTGTTCTCTATCATAGGGAATATTTTCTATTAAATTTTTAAAGCAGTTTCTAGCGTTGTTTTATCTCAATTTTGACCGTTTTTGAACGTTCTGTCGTCTCTATTTTTTCGCTAAAATGATTGCATTCCGGAATGTTATATGCTAAGCTTTTAACACAATATATCGTAAAACTATCAGGAAACAAATACTATATATAGTGTTTTTATGACATTTAAGTAACCGATTTCGTGTTAGAAAATTGAGATTGTTGAGAACCCAAAAGGATCAAGAATTCTATCCTCACGAGATACAGCGGTTTTTTATTTTTGCATGATAATTATTAAAATTATTAGATATTCATTTTTTACTAGGATCTGTTTCATGTCCTGCGAAAAAGGTTAATGACAGGAGCGTATCTCTTACTAGATCGCTGAACAGGATTTAGAAGCAGTTAAAGGGAGGATTATAGATGATCATTGAATTGACATCGAATAAAGAGAAACTTATAGAAGTAATTGATAATGCTGCGCAAGGACTAGCTATTCACACAGAAGCATACAAGCAAAAAGCGTTTAAAACCATACATGAGGATACACCAATTGAAAAAGCAATTGATATGCTTGTTAAAAATGCATTGGAAAATATTGATGAATCTGAACCAGAATGGACATATCTAGCAAGCCGTATTTATTTACAAGAACTGTATCGTCAAGCAGGTGAGAATCGTCAATATGATGGACATGCAAAGTATGGCGATTTCTACGCATTATTAAACATGCTTACGGATAAAAAGATTTATAAGCCTACATTACTTGATACGTATACAAAAGAAGAGATTGATTATTTTGCACAACAAATAAACGCAGCAAAGGATTTATCATTTACATATCTAGGATTATATACGTTAGCAACTCGTTACCTTGCAACGGATCATGATAAGAACGTTTTTGAACTTCCGCAAGAACGTTGGATGGTTATTGCAATGACGTTAATGCAACATGAGGATAAGGCACATCGTACGGAACATGTCTTGGAAGCTTATTGGGCACTAAGCAATCTCTATATGACAGTTGCTACACCGACACTTGCGAACGCAGGTAAGACTCATGGCCAACTTTCAAGCTGTTTTATTGATACAGTAGATGATAGCTTACAATCAATTTACGACAGTAACACAGACATTGCTAAGCTATCGAAAAACGGTGGTGGAATTGGCGTATATATGGGTAAGATTCGTAGCCGCGGTAGCTCTATTAAAGGATTTAAAGGTATGTCGAGTGGTGTTGTCCCATGGATTAAACAATTAAACAATACAGCAGTAAATGTGGATCAGCTAGGAACCAGAAAAGGTGCAATTGCTGTATATTTAGATGTTTGGCATCGTGATATTGAAGCATTCCTTGATCTTAAGCTAAATAATGGGGATGATCGCATGCGTGCCCATGATATCTTTACAGGTGTAACACTTCCAGACCTATTTATGGAACAGGTAGAAAAACGTGAAGACTGGTATTTATTTGATCCACATGAAGTTCGGCAAGTAATGGGCTATTCATTAGAGGACTTTTATGATGAAGCAAAAGGAAACGGTACGTGGCGTGAAAAATATCAAGAATGTGTGGAATCCGATCAGTTAACAAAGCGAAAAATACCAGCGATCGATATTATGAAGCGCATTATGAAGTCACAGCTTGAATCAGGTACACCATTTATGTTTTACCGTGATGAAGTAAATCGTCAGAACAGTAATAGTCATAATGGAATGATCTATTGTTCTAATCTATGTACAGAAATTACACAAAACCAATCTCCATCTGAATTTATGGAGGAATTTCTTGAAGGTGAGAGCACGATCGTCAAGAAATATCAATCAGGAGATTATGTGGTTTGTAATTTAAGTTCGATTAATTTGGGTAAGGCTGTTCCAGACGAAATATTAGAACGGTTAATTAAAATTCAAGTGCGTATGTTAGATAATGTGATAGATATCAATAATTTACCGATTATGCAGGCGCAGTTAACGAACAAAAAATACCGTGCTATCGGACTTGGAACATTTGGTTGGCACCATTTATTAGCAAGAAAGAATTTGCAATGGGAAACCGATGAAGCAGTAAACTATGCGAATGATTTATACGAAAAAATTGCTTTCTTGACAATTAAGTCCAGCATGGAATTAAGTAAAGAAAAAGGAAGCTATCCAGCGTACGAAGGCAGTAAGTGGAGCTCAGGAGAATATTTTGATTTGAAGGGTTATCATAAAGGCGAGTGGCTAACATTAAAAGAAGCTGTTAAAGAACACGGTATGCGTAACGGCTATTTAATGGCAGTTGCACCGAACTCAACAACAGCAATGATTGCTGGCTCAACAGCTAGTATTGACCCAATCTTCAAGCCGTTCTATAACGAAGAGAAGAAGGATTTTAAAATTCCTGTCACTGCACCAGATTTAACGCATGAGACATATAATGTATATCGACGTTCTGCTTATATTGTGGATCAGCGTTGGTCTGTAAAACAAAATGCTGCAAGACAAAAGCATATTGATCAAAGTCTATCATTTAATTTTTATGTTCCGAATACGATTAGAGCTTCCGTGTTACTGGACCTTCATTTACAAGCTTGGAGAGAGGGCTTAAAAACTACCTATTACGTTCGATCCACCTCAAGTGAAGTTGAGGAATGTGAGTGGTGTCAAAGTTGAGGGCGTTAATTGCGTACTTGACATATAGTGGTAATACAAAAGAAGTAGCTACGATTATTGAAGATGCCTTAAATCAGGAAGGGTTTACTACGGCGGTTCACCGAATTGGAATTGACCCGCCGATACGTCCGTCCGAATATGATATACTATTTATCGGCACCTTTACTTGGGATAAAGGAAGTACACCAGAGGAAGTAAAAGATTTTATACTGGAAGTAGGCTATAAACCAAGTAATGTTGCCATATTTGGAACGGGAGATACACAGTTTGGCGGAGACGACTTATTTTGTAGAGCAGTTGATAAATTAAGTCATTTTTATAACAGTCCATGGCAGGGGTTGAAGGTTGAACAATCCCCACGTGGTTTACAAGAATCAAAAGTGAAAGACTGGGTGGAAGGAGTACTGCATCATGTCAAAAGTCATGCTTGAAAAAGCGAAAACATTAGAGCCACTAAATCCAAATAAGTCCACGGGGATTTTTGGAGGTAAATCAAGTGGTATTCTGAATTGGAATGATATTGCTTATCCACACTGGTATAAAATGTACAAGCGACTTGTCGGAAATTATTGGCAAGCAGATGAAGTGAATATGCAGAGCGATATCAAACAATTTCCTTCTTTATCAGAAGAAGAACAAGATGCATATCTAAAAATTATTGGATTGTTATCAACATTAGATGCACCACAAACGAGAACAGCATTATTACTATCTTTATATGCAACAGATCCATCGGTTCAATCGATTATGGCAGTAATCGCACAGCAGGAAGCTGTGCATAATGAAAGTTATTCCTATGTTCTATCCTCTGTTGTCTCACTAGACGAACAGAATAAGTCCTTTCAATTAGGAAGAAAGGATCCCATTTTACTTAAACGTAATGAAAATCTAATTAAGCAATATAACGCATTTGTTGAAGAGCCATCGATTGAAAATATTTTAAAAACGATGGTCTATACATCGCTATTAGAAGGGATGTTCTTCTATTCCGGCTTTGCATTTTTCTATAATCTAGCACGCCATAATAAGATGGTTGGAACTTCTACGATGATCAGTTATATTAATAGGGATGAGTTAGAGCATGGTCGATTTATTTCGGAGCTATTCCGTGCGACATTAGCTGAAAATCCAGAATATAACACGGAATCATTTACACAATGGGTATATGATCACTTCAAAGAGTCCGTAGAATTAGAGATTGAATGGTCTAACTATGTATTAGGTAATGTAGAAGGCATTGATTTAGATGAAATGGCAGGTTATATAAAATATCGTGCAAATAAAATGCTTCGTATGATGGGGTTACAAGATATTTATCCAGATCACTTGGATAATCCACTAAAATGGATTAGAGCTTATGTGGATAATTTTGATGGAACAAAAACAGATTTCTTTGAACAGAAATCACGTCAATATACTAAGACAAGTGACCTAAACGGATTTGATGATTTATAAAAAAGAAATCGACGATATCGCCGATTCCTCAAGCTGTCGAGAAATTCGACAGCTTATTTTATAAGTTAAGAAAGTATAAAATAGTGCAATGACTGCGTTAAGTCAAGTAGTTATTTTGAAATGTTTGATGTCTATTGGCAATGCTCCGACTAATTACTTCGCTTTCCGCGGGC
>NZ_BAAACY010000074.1:0-35794 GCF_039521925.1 Virgibacillus salarius
TATTTAGCCACAAAAACACCCCCTGAAATTAGATTTTTTACTCTAACTTCAGGGGGTCGGTACCTTATCGCTCGTTTTTTGATTAGAATCATTCATTTAGCACCTGAAATAAGCGAGACTCCGGCGGGAACAGCACGCGTCCGAAAATCCACTCTAATCAGCCGCTGGCGCTTTTGTTATCCCACGTATAACTGGAAGTAGTGTTTTTCATAACGAACTACTAGTCCGTATAAAAGGGTAAATTGGACTGGTAGTTCGCATATATGTTAGCTTGCTTTTGGTAATTATCTGAATTAAAATAAAAAATAATATTCAGCTAGTGGAACATTCATCATTTTACCATTTGAGGAGTGGGATAATGAGAACACAAACAAATGTGCATGATGGACTAGGGAAAATTATACAGCAGGCGAGAAGAAATACGCTGGGGGATATACTTGCGCGAACCACAGATCGATTCCCAGCTAAAATAGCGATCACTTACAAAGGTAAGGAAGTAACTTATCAGGAATTAGATAATATAGTTAATCAAACAGCTCATGCTTTTATCGCTGATGGTATGAAGAAAGGCGACATGATTACATTAATGTCAAAAAACAGCTTAGACTTTATTGTAGTAAACTTTGCTCTTGCGCGAGTCGGTGCTGTTTTCATTCCAATTAATTATATGCTAGGTAAAGAAGATGTTTCGTATATTCTAGAACATGCAGGATCTATAGGTTTGATTGCTTCAGATGAATATGTAGATTTACTCGATCAGGCTTCAGAGCAATTGCATATTCAATTTAAGTACCAATTGGGTGCTGTTCATGTGATGAGAGAAGGATGGAAAGCATTTAATGAAATAAGGATAGGACAGCCTATATCTAGAGTTGAAAATGAAGTTTATGATGAGGATCTCTGCCATGTGCTTTATACAAGTGGAACAGAATCACGACCAAAGGGTGTTATGCTTACACATAAAAGCATTGTCAGTGAATATGTAAGCTGTATCGTTGATGGGAAAGTGGAAGCAGATGACGTTTTTATTCATGCACTGCCACTCTATCATAGTGCACAGCTTCATGTGTTTTTAGGTCCAAGTATTTATGCAGGCTGTAGCGGCGTGATACTTGATAAAGCTAGCCCTGAAAAAATTTTAAAAACAGTTGAGGAATCAGGGGCAACGCAGCTTTTTTGCCCACCAACTGTTTGGATAGCACTGCTAAGACATCCTGATTTTAATAAGCGTGATTTATCCACATTACAGAAATGCTATTATGGAGCTGCTATTATGCCAAAAGAGATTCTAAGAGAATTATCCGAACGCTTACCTCATGCGAGACTTTGGAATTTATACGGTCAGACAGAGGTAGCTCCCTTAGCAACAGTCTTGCAACCAGAAGACCAACTACGTAAGCTTGGTTCAGCAGGATTACCGTCATTAAATGTACAAACGAAAATAGTTGATGAGAACGATCAAGAAGTGGCTCGAGGAGAAATTGGCGAAATTGTTCATCGGACGCCGCATGCAATGGTCGGATATTTGCACGATCCTAATAAAACAAAAGAAGCATTTCGTAATGGCTGGTTCCATAGCGGTGACCTAGGTGTCATGGATGAGGAAGGATATGTAACGATTATTGACCGGAAGAAGGATATGATTAATACTGGGGGCGTAAACGTATCAAGTCGTGAAGTAGAGGAATTGATATATCAATTGGATGGTGTATCAGAGGTCGCTGTTATAAGCTTACCAGATCCGTATTGGATTGAAGCAGTGTCCGCCATAATTGTACCAAAAAAAGATAGCGTTTTAACAAGGGAAATAGTGGAAGCATATTGTAAAGATCGTCTATCTACATTTAAAATTCCAAAATATATTGCATTTACAGAGAACCTACCCAAGAATCCTAGTGGAAAGGTGTTGAAGCGATCTTTACGAGAACAATATCAAGGATGGAGCGAAAATAGTAACGAATAGAAGCATACAATTTGAAAAAAAATGTAACACTATGAATGGAGGTGTTGTAATTGGCTAAAGATAAAGATCAGTATAGTAAACGGCAGGTACAAAGTAGTGTAAATCCACAAGGTTTATCAGAGGATGCTCAAGAACAACGTCCAAAATCTCAATTGGAACAGCGAGCAAAAAAGAAGAATACAAAAATCTAAGAGGTGAGAAAGATCGATCATACGTTAGATTATTTAAGAGAATCGTTATCTAACTATATAAATAATGATACTTGTCGGCAAATCGTTCGAAAGCTCGAACGAGGCAACTATGCAAATGAGTTGGATTTTGTTAAGAGAATAAGTGAAGAGGAAATGACTTATTTAAATGATGTATTGGAAAATGAAATTGCTTATGCTAAATCGGTTCAATACGACAGAAGAGTAAAAGAATTGACAGAAGTGTATGAGCAATTATTTTGAAAAATCTGATATAAAATAGGGATAATTTCCCATTGAAAAATAGCGAGATAACATATAAAATGTTATTACAAGCTACATTGTACGTATTAAATTAAGTTTTAACCTCTAATGTAGGAATAGGGAGTTTTATATCGAAATTTAAATGCCGTGCCGTCAAAGAACGGAAGGCAGGACAGTTTCTGCAAACACCCACTTAGCGAAGTGGTGGTTTAAAACTTTTTATGACAAATACGGCAAATGTGGCCTGTTATATTTTATAATTAAACTAGACCAGTTTCAGTAGAATGAAACTGGTCTTTTGGTATGTCATCACATTCCATGTATGCCGAATCGATTCGCTAGAAGCTGTTGAAAAACAGTTGGGTTTATTTCTTGCTTGTTCTTTATTCCCTGTCTGATTTCTGTAATTGTATCTTTCGTTAATGTAATATGTCCTTCTTCTGTTAATTTCGTTACTAATATGGAACGGTTAAACGGTGATCGTTCATCCTTCTTTATGATTTCTTTCACTTTCGTAAGATATTCTTCATCAACTGCATCAAGCGTGAAGGTATAGCTGGCTTCGATTTTTCCATTGGTTATTTTTTCTAATGCGTAGATGGCTTTATCATCATGCTGTTCGACGATCCGATAGTTACCAGTTCTCGAGGAGATCGTTTCCCCTGTTAACGGAATAGGTTGTAACGCTAAATGTGATCCAAACCCTACATCAACAATGTAGGTTCTCTCATCATACGTTAAAATAGTAGAGATATGTGTACCTTGTAGTCCGTTTTTTGGAAGGATAATGGATGCAGCTATCATTTTTACGTTATACCCCACTTCTCGGAGAACATAGTAAAATAATGGATTTAACTCATAGCATAGCCCGCCTCGGGGATTATCTAATAATTTCTGCTGCAACGTATGTTTACTGACTTGGCTTCTCTCATTATTTATGACATCTAAATTCTCAAATGGAATATGTTTAGCAAATTGAAACATAAGAGTGGGTATGTCGTTGAAGCTTATATGAGTACTACCATTGTACTTAATCCGTTTAAAAAATCCGTTAATAAAATGATTCATGCTAAAACTCCTTCGCTCAGTGGTTACTCATCCATCATATATGTTATACAGCAATTATGAAATGATAGTGACTTACCTAGATAAAAAAATACGATACAAGTCGATTTGTCATCCGTATTATCTTTTAATTCACCCATGATGTATGCTAGAAATTGGGAGGGATACTATGACTTTTCAATACGTAAAAATAGATCATGTGCAATTGGCCGCACCTCGTAATTGTGAACAAGAAGCAATTGCATTTTATCACGGCATTCTAGGGTTTCGTATTCTAGAAAAACCAGATACACTTCAGGGAAACGGAGGAGTTTGGTTCCAAGCAGGTGATGTGCAGCTGCATATTGGAATAGACGAAGCATTTTCACCAGCTCGTAAAGCACATCCCGCCATTTCTTTAACGAATTTAGAGGCGTTGAGCAACCACCTTTCAACAAATGGCATACCTGTGATTCATGATAGTCGATTACCTGGGGCAAATCGTTTTTATTTGTCTGATCCATTTGGTAACAGAATTGAATTTCTAGAATGGAAATGATTACCCTATCAAAATTATTGGAATCTTAGTTATATTAGATTAGGGGTTGTTTATTCATAGTCACATGCTATACTAAATACATTCAAATATTCCTATTTTCATATAATAGCAGGAATAAGGCCTGCAAGTTTCTACCGGTTTACCGTAAATAAACCGACTATGAAAAACTACTGGAATGATTAGACTTTGTTCTTTAAACATTGGTCTTATCGTTTTTTCGACATTTTATAGTTCGAGAACCAGTTCCGTTCATGGTCAACACGGAAATGGGTCTCGGACTTTTTTGTAGTCTAGGAAATTATAAAATTTGAGCCTATGGATAAATAGGTGCGTGTGGAGCTGCGTCCCGACCAGCTCCAGTGCCCAGTAACTAGGTGACTTCACGAATTGCCTTAATCTAAGTCATCATCGGCTCGCAAGCACACCGTGATTCCTTTATCTCTGTTAAATCGCTCCAGTTGCTACGTTTCTATTCGGGCGTTTGCGCTTTTGTTCTTTGGCTGGTTTCTATAGGTTTGTTGTGTTTAACGAAGTAAGAATAAGACATATGCGCTAAGCTATGATACACGTAGATTCCTTGAATATACACACATATTTCCTATGTGTCATGTAATCTTGTTCAGTGTGAAGTTTATGATGGGCAGCGTTTGCGTATTCTGGCTACGGACTAACCAACAATAATTTGTACAAAAAGTACCTTTTATTTGAATCTTACACCATTTGCTAGAAAGGAAGATATACATGGACGTTTTAAAGCAAAAAATCTTATCAGAAGGGAAAGTCTTATCAGACACTGTATTAAAGGTTGATTCTTTCTTAAATCATCAAATAGACCCCGTGCTTATGCAGGAAATTGGCAAAGAATTTGCTCAGCGCTTCAAAGGTTTCGATATCACCAAAATTTTAACATTGGAATCCTCTGGGATTGCACCAGCTGTAATGACTGGATTAACACTAGGTGTGCCAGTTGTATTTGCTCGAAAAAGAAAATCATTAACGTTAACGGATCATTTGTATTCGGCAGAAGTATATTCCTTTACGAAAAAAGAATCAAATGAGATTTCGATCTCTCAGGATTTTATTTCAAGTGAAGATACGGTTTTAATCATGGATGATTTCTTGGCAAATGGACAAGCAGTATTTGGTATGATTGATATTTTAAATCAGGCAAAGGCTCGAATTGCTGGAATAGGAATAGTTATAGAAAAAGGTTTCCAAGAAGGCGGCAAAAAAATTCGCCAACAAGGATATCACGTTGAGACTCTCGCAAATATCGCTAAATTATCTGATGGCAACGTGACATTTAAGAAGGAGGAAACGTGCATATGAAGAATGCAGCTCTAGGCTTTCAACACCTGTTAGCTATGTATGCAGGGGCTATTTTAGTTCCGCTTATTGTTGGCGACGCACTTGGACTAACTTCTGAGCAGTTAACCTATCTTGTTGCAATTGATATTTTAATGTGTGGTATTGCAACAATACTACAGGTACTCAATAATCGCTTTTTTGGAATTGGTCTTCCTGTCGTGCTAGGCTGTACGTTTACTGCCGTAGGACCTATGATTGCAATCGGTGGGCAGTTTGGTGTTTCTGCTATTTATGGTGCTATCTTAGTGTCTGGATTAGTCGTGATTTTAATTAGCGGAGTTTTTGGTGGCTTAGTACGTTTCTTCCCGCCAGTGGTTACCGGTTCTGTTGTGACGATTATAGGGATAACACTTATTCCTGTAGCTATAAATAATATGGGAGGTGGAGAAGGAGCAAGTGATTTTGGCTCCTTAGTGAATATTTCCTTATCTTTTGGTACATTATTGTTTATTATTCTTCTATATCGATTCACAAAAGGATTCATTCAATCTATCGCTATTTTATTAGGATTAATCGCGGGAACCATCGTTGCTTCTTTTTTAGGGAAGGTTGATTTACAATCTGTTGCAGAAGCATCCTATTTTCATATGCCTCATCCATTTTATTTTGGTACTCCGACTTTTGAATGGTCAGCCATTCTTACGATGATACTTGTCGCTATTGTCTCATTGGTAGAATCAACAGGAGTTTATTTTGCGTTAGGGGATATGACTGAACGTAAATTAAAAGGGAAAGACCTTGCAAAAGGATATCGAGCGGAAGGATTAGCTATTCTATTAGGGGGTATATTTAATGCTTTCCCATATACTGCTTTTTCACAAAATGTAGGGCTAATGCAAATAACAGGTGTTAAGAAGAAAAACGTCATTATGATTACTGGAACCATGTTAATTATTCTTGGTTTCATCCCAAAAATTGCTGCATTAACGACAATCATTCCATCGGCAGTATTAGGTGGAGCAATGATTGCTATGTTTGGTATGGTAATATCTCAAGGGATTAAAATGCTAGGTTCAGTAATTACCGAGTCATCGGAAAATGCAATGATTATTGCTTGCTCCGTGGGTATGGGATTAGGGGTAACAGTTGTTCCTGAATTATTTGCTAAACTACCAGATAGTATTCAAATCCTAACAAGTAATGGTATTGTAGCTGGAAGTGTAACAGCTATTTTGTTAAATATTCTATTTAACATGATCCCTCATCGAAAAGAAAGCAAAGCAGTTATTTTAAAAGAACAAGAAGCGTAACATCTTCAAAACTACGCCATACTAAAAAAGGTGTACGAAAATGACCGATGAAAGTCCGGCAAGGGGTTTCATTGGTCATTTTTTATTATAGAGTGTAGTCCATATCTCGCGTGAAAATTGGTGTAAGATACTTGTTTTACCGTAGTAATGGTAGCTCACCAGTTCTCCTTTATTGTAAAAAACGAGAAATCTGTTAGAATGGAAGGTACTTTTTCATGTGGAATTCGGCCGTCAACAAGGATGATGCTCAACTAATCCTGCAATTTTAATAGGAAAAGGGGGAATACGGATTGAAGCAGAAAAACATAGAAAATATGGAAGAAATAAATAAATTGCCGATCGTTATTGTGCTTATCACAGGTGCTTTTTTAGCAATTTTAAACCAAACACTGTTAGCGACGGCAATCCCTCATATAATGGAGGACTTAGAATTAACAGAAAATACGGCACAATGGGTTACAACGATTTTTATGTTAGTTAATGGAATTATGATACCCATTACCGCTTTTCTAATCGAAACATTTACAACGAGGCGTTTATTTATTACAGCAATGAGCACCTTTGCAATCGGCACATTCATATGTGCAATCTCACCAAATTTTTTCATACTTATGACAGGAAGAGTTGTTCAGGCAGCAGGAGCAGGTATTATGATGCCATTAATGATGACAATTTTTCTACTTATCTTCCCTATCGAGAAGAGAGGAACTGCAATGGGTACTGTAGGATTAGTTATTGGTTTCGCTCCTGCATTAGGGCCGGTTGTCTCAGGCTGGCTAGTGGAGCAATTTCCGTGGCGATCTCTATTTTATATTGTATTGCCATTAGCTGTCATTGATGTAATTGTCGCTTATTTTGTAATGAAAAATATAACGAAACGGACCTTTCCTAAGGTTGATATCCTATCTATTATAGTTTCAACGTTAGGATTCGGAGGTATTCTTTATGGATTCAGTAGTGCAGGAAACACTGGCTGGTCAGATAGTGTAGTTATTTTGTCATTGCTGGTAGGAACAATTTCATTAGTTATTTTTATTACTCGGCAGTTTACCTTGGCACAACCAATATTAGAGTTTCGCGTGTTTAAAAATAAGCTATTTACAATCACGATGATTATTGGCATGATTGGTTTTATTGGTTTAATTGCAGCTGAAACGATTCTCCCTATCTATATGCAAAACATGGCTGGGTACTCAGCTTTTGAATCAGGGCTGATGATCTTACCTGGTGCCCTTCTTATGGGAATTATGTCACCAATTAATGGGAGGATCTTTGATCGGTTCGGTGCAAGATATTTGGTTATTATCGGATTATTACTTCTAACCATAACATCCTTTTTATATACGAGACTGACACCAGATACTTCGTTACCTTATTTAACAATTGTTTTTGCCATTCGAATGTTTGGAATATCGATGATCATGATGCCTTCTACTACAGCGGGATTAAATCAACTATCACATCGTTTAATCCCACATGGTTCTGCAATGACAAATACAATGCGTCAAGTAGCTGCTTCCATCGGCACCGCATTGTTAATTACAATAATGACAGCTACCGCATTGAATAGTGGAGAAAGTGCTTCCGCATTAGAACAAATTCATGGGGTAAACATTTCCTTTTATGTAGCTACCGGTTTATCCTTGTTTGGCCTGGTTCTAGCATTCTTTATTAAAGGGACAACACCTGCAGAGGATAGAGCGAAATTAACCACAGAAAGGGAATCCGAAAGGTGAATCTGTCTCATATTAGTGATGAATAACTGGCAGTAATAACCCCACGTTTCACTTTATTGACTTTCTGAGGGGTTAGATAGAAGAAAGGCTTTGATAGTCATTGTTCATGAGAAGTATGATTTTTTAGATATGAAGCTGCCCTTTTGGCGCAGCTTCATTTTTTTTAAAAGTTAAGAAAGTATAAAATCAGTGCAATGACTGCGTTAAGCCAAGTAGTTATTTTGAAATGTTTGATGTATATTGGCAATGCTCCGACGAATTACTTCGCTTTCCGCGGGCACGGCCTCAACTAACTTTGCAAAGAAGAACACGTTGCAAAGTGGATTTTCGGCTCGCGCTAATCCCGCAGGAGTCTACGTAATTAGTCTCCGCTATGAGAAGGTGCAACAATTCTTGTCATAAGTAAATAGGTTGACTTTTTTACAATGGGTAAAGTGAAAATCGTTATCCGTGAGTATAAAAGCAGCTGTGTTACTTCATGCTAGCGTTGTAGAGCCTGATAATAGCGAAGGCCGGCTACTTCAACTCCTGTGGGAAATGTTTGACCTGAAGATCCACTTTTTTGAGCGGGTTTTGCTAAAAAAGTTAGCTGAAGGACAAACCCCACGGAAAGGGAAGTGGGCAGCCGGAGTGGAGGTCAAGCAGTAGCTATTATTCCATAATAGCTACTAGAGGAAGCGTAAATCTGAACATTTAGTGATACGGACTGAGCGAATTTTGCTCCGTTTTTCTAAATGTTTTTGAAAACCCTTGGCTGTGCCCGCGGAAAGCGCGTATAGTTTCACGATGCGGCGATGATACTCCTATTAATAATATGATTATTCGTATTTTGAGTAAAGAAGTTGTGTTTTGTACCAGTCTCTTTGATCAGAAAACTTAGTCCTATAATGGCGTTTTTGACGATCAGAAATGACGCTACTTCATAGCATCCAGACTATAATTGCTCTTTAAGTTAATGGATAACGGGCATGACATTAAGCTTAAAGCCAACTATAATAAGTAGCAAAGGAATAAAAACAGAGGCGAATAACTCTATACCAAACTGGCGACTTGAAGTTCCATAGATCGATTAAGAATAACGGTAAAGAGGCTAGGATATTAAAAGCGATAGATTCATCATTTTTCCTGGCATTCAGATTTCTATCATCATAACAAAACAACAATAATTTTGGTACAATTATGAAAATAAGCAGTAAAAAATGTTAATCTTAGATGTATACAGATCGCTTCAATTACGTTACGCTCGGGTATAGGTTGAAAAAGGAGAAATAGATAACTAATGGAATTATGAATGAGCGCCCTTTTACAACAGATAGGGGGTACATACATGGCAAAACTTCACATCAAACATACGCTAATCGATGAAGCATCAATAGAGGAAGTAATCTTGAGAAACTATCCGATTAAAGATTTACATTACTGTGTTTTGTTAACGAGCGGTTTGAATGACCTCCTACATCGTTAAGGGAGATGAAGGGACATATGTATATCGCGTTTATCGTCATCAGTGGAGGGATAAGCCCGCCATTCAGTTTGAACTAGATGTCTTGCAACATTATATAGTAGCCGATTTAAATTATCCAAACCGATGTTAAATAAAGACGATACATTATTAAGAGGATTTACTAAATAAACCGATAACTCGAATTCTCCCCGTAATAAGGCATTTTCTTGGTGGTGAATCGGCGGCATTATTATGTAAAGTTGTAAATGAAATAAAAGAGGAATTGGCTGAGAAAAATTTGGAAATAGGTCTTTGTCATGGAGCTTTTCATAATCATCATTTGAATAATGGAGAATTAGAAGTATTTGACTTTGATTTTACTGCAATTGGCTACAGATCTTATGATGTCGCAGTTTCTTGGTGGAATTTATTACATAACGATAAGCGTCAAGAACAAGAATGCTGGGATAGCTTCCTACAAGGATACCTCTCACAAAGAGAATTGACTAAAGATGATCTTCAGAGTGTTCCGCTATTTACACTATACGCAGAATATGGCTGTTAGGCACAATGCTTGCTAATGGTGATGTGTGGGGGACAAATTGGTTAAATAAGAATGCTTTAAAATTGTTTTTGTTACAGGTTCAATCAGATCGAATAAAGGAAGAATCTAGTAGTAGTCAATAGACAAGTTATTTATTATATAAAGGAGTGAAGGTAATTTGGAAGCATTACCGACATGGTTTTTGGTTATTTATTTTAGTTTTATTATTTTCAATTTAGTAACTGCAATTATTAGTAATATTCGAGATAGATGGATACCCTTTGCATATACGACCATTATTTTAACTATCGCTATTCCTTTCATTAGTTTTATTTATTCGGTTGAAAGACCTGTGGAAGTGAATCCAATAGCCTATATTTTCTCGCAAATGGCAAATGGAAAAATAACAGCAATCCTACTAATTATGGGTCATTTATATTTACTATTCTGGTTCATTCTATATATGAAGGATAGCTTCGGTAAACAGTTAGTAAAATACTACCGAACGATTGTCAAAAAAATACAGGATAAGGGTTTTCTTAATAGAGAAAAGTCAAGTTAAGAAGTTGAAATAAGATTAGAGGTGCATCTATGCGAATTTTATCTTTAGCAGTCATACTATTATTATTATTTCTAATAGGCTGTGATGTAAGCAAATCAAATTCAAATTTTTATTTATCCTTAATGGGAGAAAGCGAGAATTGGAGATTAAAAAACTACGAGATTGAATTAACAGATCAGACATTTCGAGCAGGAAATGGAACTTTAGATATGAAAGGGCAAGAGAAGTATGTAACAGATACATTTTATATAGAGGTCCATGCGGTTATTAATGAAAAAGATAATATTATTCAGGCCTCTGTTAAAAATGGCAAGGTTGACATTTCAGAAGAGCGAACTGGCTCAACCAAAGGTGATTCTCTTGTTAATCATGAAGGTAAACCTATATCATTAGAAGAAATCAACAATATTTATGTAGTACTAGAATGGTGGGACGATCGGAAAAAGAAAAAAGTAAAGGAAGTAATTGAATTATATCGTTCAAGCAGTGAATGGACTTGAAGTTCCATTTAATAAATGAGGAAGGAGAAATTCATTGACTATGTTAATGCTCGGAGGATTTTATGTGGGGGATGCGCTACTACAGTTGTTCATGTTCGTTCTAATTTTGAGTATTGCTTTTCTTCTAGTGAAAGGTATTAAAATGTACGTTACAAAACAAAAGCGATTAGCGCGTATTGAAGAAAAAATTGATAAATTAATGTGCGACAAGGTCGATAAGTAGTAAGGAAGAATGCTCTCATGTAAGCGTAGCTGGATAACGATCAACCGTTTTCATAAACTTTTTCGTAATGGTACATCCATATCTATATATGATATATCAGAAAGCTAGTGGATGATAATGAGGTCTTCTACTAGTTTTTTCGTTTATCTAGATAAGTATTGTATGTGCATACTAGAAAGTAAACAATAAGGAGTGTAGTCATTGGACCTAAAGAATCAGCTAACATCATTTCAACCAATCGTACCGAAGCGGCCGAATGTACTTATATTAGGATCGATGCCCGGAGGTATATCGTTAGAGAAGCAGCAATATTATGGTAATCCTCGTAACCACTTCTGGAAGATCCTTTTCACACTATTCAATGAACCGTTTTTGGAGAGATATGAGGATAAAATTATCTTTTGTAAACAGCATGGTATTGCGCTTTGGGATACAATTGCGACATGTTATCGTAAAGGAAGCTTAGATGCAGCAATTAAGGAGGAGGTTCCTAATGACATTATTGGATTTATAGCTAAACACCCTTCCATTAAACTAATAGCCTGTAACGGTGGGAAGGCTTATGACATACTTCATAAGCATTTCTCAATAGAAACCATACCCCATGTCACTGTTTTGAAACTTCCATCCACTAGCCCTATACCAGGACGCTATACGAAAACGTTTGAAGGAAAAGTAGAAGCATGGCGAGTGATTCTTTCATATATTAATGATTAACGTATTTATGATGTAGATAGTCAAATATCCATGTTTTTTGTCGATTATCTATGTAAAAATAGGGTATAATAAAAGTAAATAGATATTTAAAAGTACTTTGTGTGAATCATGAATATTTTTCATCGTTTTGTAATAGGATTAAATTGGTTGTTTAACTGGGAACGGTACCGCAAATGAGTCGCAAGCGGCAACTTGCGACTCAGACAGTTATCCGCAAGGGGCGGCGACTTCGTTACAAAGGACAGCAAATCCTTGTTAACTCCGTCGGCAGGGTGATTACTTGTTTTCTCGGCTATTAACAATCAACAATACAAGCGTTGCGAACGAAAACATCAACTCAAGCGTCTTGTCAATTGGAATCACAAATTTCAGCCCCTTTCCCTTAGGGGATTACCAGTCGCCAAGTAAAGAGAAGCAGTTTGCTTAGCTTCCATTCTACACCCTGCAAGTCCTGTCCCCACCATTATACTACAATCCGTGTAAAAATTGTGGAAATTATTAGGAAATGGTATGAAATTCACAGAGTTCTGTCTATTACGTATAAACTTCCTATTGATTTTTGGGGCATGAATAGGGGTGAAGCCCTGTGTAACAAGTAGGAGTAAAGGGTTTCATATCAAACGAAAGCTTGTATATTTAAATGGAGAAAATGAGTAATTTGCCTTATTTTCTGTGATAATTCTAATAATTTTCTTGAAATATTTTTTACAGCTTCGTATACTAAATGTTAAATCTTTAAATCAATAGTAAATTCCATTTTGAACAATGGCCAAGAAGCTGTGTGTGTGCTGAAGTATTTTATATTGTAAATTAGTAGGTATCAACGAGGTATGGTACTCGTTACAACGCTAGAGTATGAGTTTATATTATACTTTATGAAGCTGTATGTGTGAGCGTACAGCTAAAATAAGGTGATACCACGTAATGAAACGTCCTTATCAAGTAATTGATAGAGGCGTGTTTTTTTATAGTCTAGGAATTTATAAAATTAGCCCATGTGGATGTGTGTGTGCAGCTCGAGCGCCCAAAAGCGAGGTGATTTCATGAATCGCCCTAAGCTAAATCAGTATCGACTCGCAAGCTCACCGTGATTCTTTTATCTTCGTTGATTGCTCCAGTCGCTGCGTTTCTGCTTTAATTAAATATGGAGGGATTCAGATGTGTAAGCATTTAGTATTACAAACAGATTTTGGTATTGGTGACGGAGCTGTAAGTGCAATGTATGGGGTTGCTATTTCCGTTGACCCTGAGTTACGAATATTCGATCTAACCCATGATATTCCACCATACAATATTTGGGAGGCTTCTTATCGCTTATACCAAACCATTACATATTGGCCAGAAGCAACCATATTTATATCTGTTGTAGACCCTGGTGTTGGAACAGATAGATTAAGTGTCGTTGTTAAGACGATGGATAATAAATACATTGTGACACCAAATAATGGTACATTAACCCATATTAAAGAACATCTAGGTATTGCTGAGGTACGTGTTATTGATGAAAAAATAAATCGTTTACCACGTTCTGGTCATTCTTATACATTTCACGGACGTGATGTTTATGTTTACACAGGAGCAAGGCTTGCTTCTGCAATTATAGATTTTGAGGAGGTTGGCCCAAAAGTAGATGTTGATGTGATTATTCGTATGCCTAAGCCAGAAGCTAAAATAGAAGAGGAGATTGTTAAAGGACATATTGACATCTTGGACATCCGTTTTGGTAATCTGTGGACGAATATTAATCGTACACTGTTTGCTGAGGCGGGGATTAGATATGATGATGTACTCGATGTTACCATTATGAATCATTCACAACAGGTCTATAAAAATAGCATGACATTTAGCCAGTCATTTGCAAAAAGTCGGTTAGGAGAGCCATTGGTGTATGTGAATTCCTTAGATAAATTAGGCATCGCACTAAACCAAGGTTCATTTGCTAAAACCTATCAGATAGGGACAGGAGAGAATTGGGAAATTTGGATTACGAAAGTATCATCTACGTAAAATTATGACTGAATGAAGCAGATTGGAGTGAAATAAAACAGCCTATTCAAATAACATGAGAATAGTGAGCTATGCAGTTAGCAATACGTATGATTAAGATGTAGGTATCGAAAACGAGCTTACCAAGTGGATCTTCGGACTCGTGCTGTTCCCGTCGGAGTCTCGCATATTTCAGGTGCTAAATGAATGATTCTAATCAAAAAACGAACAATAATTAATTTTTGAAGTGGTGCCCCCTATCAAGTAGCCAGTGGAAATAATAAAAACTGACTTAAGCGGTTTTAGCTCTAAATTCGATAGAGCTAAGGCCGTTTAGTTGTTTTTGATATCTATCATCATTGTAGAAAGAAGAAGCCCTGTTTTTTATTCGAATTCGTAATCCCTGAGCTTTGATCGGGCTTTCTTTCACTCCTCACTATAACTTAAAAAAGAAATAGTGGGTAAGATCACTCGTCGATGACCTTACCCACTAATCTTAGTATGTTTTTATTTTTGAAATAGCATACTGTGCAGGAGCTTGTTACGTCAAAATAAGGATTGGTAGAACTGTTCATTAATTTGTGACATATGTCATAGTTCCTTATGCTGTAAGTGTTTTATACTTTTAGTAAGTGACTATAAAAAAGAAGGTGAATGGCTTGGAAGTGATATTAAATCAATTTGATTTTACGACAAAATGGAACGGTGGTATTTTACTGCTCGTATTGTTTTTAATTAATATCTATCTTTTTTTGCTACCTAAGGGAAAAGAAGATTCGATTAAAAAAACAATCCTATTTATAAGTGGGTTAGTCGGGTTATTCATTGCTCTCGGGACACCTGTAAATATTTTAGGTAGAGTTACGTTTAGCTTTCATATGATTCAATTAGTTATGCTCTTACTCGTTGTTCCTCCACTCTTAATAGTTGGGTTTAAGAAAGGAATATTGGAAAAGATTCCTTCCATAGCACCTGTTCAAAAAGGATTGTATTGGTTGACTAATCCTTTTATTAGTTTGTTCTTATTCTATGGGATGTTTTATCTATACCATCATCCCCCTATTTTTGATTATGTAAAAGTTGACTATTATTTAAATTATTTTTATTTGTTTGCATTATTTTTTGCAGCGATCTTATTATGGTTGCCACTTCTATCAAAAAATGCCCTCATGGCAAAAGCAAAACAAAGGTATTGTTTAGCAAATATCATTCTAATTATTCCGTTGTTTTTGATTTATCTCTTGTCCAAAGAAAGTTTATATACCGTATATACAGATATTGGTATGCTTACGGCTGCCTTAGAGTACTGTATACCGGATTGGGATACATTGCCAAAGGAATTTTTCGCAGAACTCCTACCATTTAATCCACTTAACGAACAAAAAATCGGTGGAAGTATACTAATTAGTGGTCATGCTGTCGTGTTTGGTGGTGTAATGATTAAAAATTTTCGTGTAAAAGAAAATTAAAAATATGTTCTAATAAGCAAAGATATTTGTTATCTTTAATTTATCCCACATATAACTGGCAGTAAGACCCTCACTTCAAGCATTAAAGTAAAACCAATATGGATAAGGTGGATGATCGACTGCCAGTAAATGTCCGATTGGTTTAAAGGCCTTTAGGTACCCTTTAGATACTATTAATCCGTGAGGGGTAAACAAAACCCACATCGATTGAAGTTTCACTCATTCATTTACACAATGTCATCCTTCTTATCGCAGAAGCATGCTTAAAAAGTAAAAAAATGTATGACATGAAAAGAAAGACAATCCCTAGAGAAGCAAGTTGGTGGAAAAAATTATTGAAATATGAGCTTAGCTTTGGAAAAGGTTGGAGTAGAAAAATGATGTACTTTTGGATAAGAGGTTCTTTCATCAGCGGTTTTTGGGTACTTTTTATAGTTCAGGATAGTACCAACATTGCTGTAAGTCTTCTTGCGTTTGCTATAAGTTTTGCTTTATTCTGTTTACTTTCATTAAATCGAGCCCTGCTTACTCATTATCTTATATTATCAGTAATTGGGTTATCCCATGGATGGGTGATGATGGAATCTTTGCTACCGATTCTTTATTTACAAATGTTGGCAATTGATGCGAGCTATCGTCTCTCTACAAAAAATTTATATTATTATCTATTATTTAATGGAAGCATGTCCATTCTTTATGCGTACTCGTTAGGAGATTTTTTCATTGAAATCATCATTAGTACTGTTTTATGTATCATTCTTATTTTATCTTTAAATCATCACGTGGTGATGCGACACGAGCAAAGAGAGTTGTATGATCAATTATTGGGAGAATATCGTAAATCGAAACGTTTAAACCTTTCTGCACAACGAAATGCACGCTTGGAGGAAAGAACAAAAATTGCAAGAGATATGCATGATTCTGTTGGTCATCGATTAACAGCTTTGATTATGAAATTAGAAATGTTATCCATAACACATCAGGATGCAGATTATCAGGATTTAAAAGAGATGGCAATGAAAAGTCTGGAGGAAACTAGACAGGCAGTATCGGCATTACAAACAGAAGAGCATGAGGGTATTTCTACAGTTGTCCATTTAATTCGCAAATTAGAAGCAGAAAGTCATATGCTTGTTCAATTCACAGTGAAACAGGGTGTCTTATCCATACCGTTAACCAATCAAAAAAGTGTTGTTCTATACCGTGTTATTCAAGAAGCATTAACAAATGCAATGCGACATGCCCAGTCACGGGAAGTCGACGTTACCTTAGGAAAAGCAGCTACTGGAGCTGTTTCATTTGAAATTAGTAATGCTGTATTTGACTCTGAACCGTTCACTGAAGGGTTTGGATTAACAAATATGAAAAAACGGGTGGATGAAGTTAAGGGGAGTATGGAAATATATCGCACAGAAAAGAAATTCATTGTTTCTGGAATGATACCTGTTTAGTAAAGGGGAAAATTAAATGTGGCGTGTTCTATTAGTTGAAGATCAGGTTATGGTGCGACAAGGGCTGAAAGTCATCCTTGAGCAGGATGAACAGATTCGCGTGACACATGAAGCAAGTAATGGAAAAGAGGCAATAGAGATATTACATAAGCATTTCATCGATTGTATTATGATGGATGTACGTATGCCTGTCATGAATGGGATCGATGCTACTAGAGTCATCAAACAAAATTGGCCAAATGTAAAAATTCTTATATTAACAACATTTAATGATGAGACGTATGCATTGGAGGCTCTTAAGGAAGGCGCAAATGGATTTTTATTGAAAACGTCTGAATCAACAAAGCTCATTGATTCTGTATATAGCTGTATGCATGGAGGTATGACACTTCATGATGAGGTAGCAGCAAAAGTAGTACCACAATTACTCCGACGTTCCCGTGAAGAGCAAGCATCATTAGATGTTTCTTTAACTGAAAGGGAACTATGCATTACCAGATTAATTGGTGAAGGAAAAACAAATAAAGAAATTGCTTTGGAGCTACATCTATCTATTGGAACAATTAAAAATTACCTTACGCAAATTTTACAAAAAACGGGGTTGAGGGATCGTACCCAACTGGCCATATTTGCAGTTAAACATGATATTACAGAATAAGTTTTAGGGAGATCAAAACGTGCTTAGGGATATCTATTCTTTATCCTATAGCACGTTTTTTAATGTGTTAGATAGTATGTTTCTAATACTTCATGGTGACCTCCGTCATATAAATTACCAGATAATCCATGACTTCAGATAGTATGATATTTGTGGCAATCCACGTAAACTAAGGATAAGGGAGGAGATGCAGGTGCTTGAATTAGTAGATCTAACCAAAAGATTTAAACAGCAATATGCAGTCAAAAATTTAAATATGTTTATTGAAAAAGGGGAAATTATAGGACTGCTTGGACCAAACGGTGCAGGAAAATCGACAGCTATATCCATGATGTCATCATTGGTTGAGCCAACAGCAGGAGATGTCCGATTTAATAATAACAGTATACTAAAGAAGCCAGCTCAACTTCGAAAGGTAACAGGTATTGTACCACAGGAAATTGCACTATATAACGATTTAACTGCTGAAGAAAACCTACAATTCTTTGGAAGAATTTATCGATTAAAAGGAGCGGAATTAAAAAGAAGAATGGATGAAGTATTAGACCTTATTGGTCTAAAAGATAGAAGGAAAGATATTGTAAAGAAATATTCTGGAGGAATGAAACGCAGATTAAATATTGGTGTAGCACTATTACATGACCCAGAATTAATTATTATGGATGAACCAACCGTTGGAATCGATCCCCAATCTCGTAATTACATTTTGGAGACAGTTAAACGGTTGAATGCAGAACGAAATATTACCGTACTTTATACAAGTCACTATATGGAGGAAGTAGAGTTTTTATGTGATCGCATTTATATTATGGATAAAGGAAACTTAATTGCTTCTGGTACAAAGGATGATATCAAGCGAATTTTATCCGCGGAGAAGACAATATCTATTAAAGCTGACCGACTGAATGAAGCGTTTATAAAGGAAATAAAAGAGCACCCTTTGGTAAATAACATTCAAGTAGAAGAGAAAGAAATAACGATAATGGTAGCTAAAGAGGTTAATATTTTCTCAACTCTAATTAAAATGGCAGAGGACGCATCCTTGGAATTAAGTTCGGTAGCTATTAAAACACCTACACTAGAGGACGTATTCCTCCATCTCACCGGAAGAGCATTACGAGATTAGGAGGATATGGATATGATAGGTCAAATTATAAAAAAACAAGCATTGTTATTAATAAGAAATCCTGTTCAGTTATTACTCCTTATTGGCTTACCGATTATATTGATTCTGATATTAGGGAATGCGCTAGGCAGTATGATGAATGGTGATAGTTCTGGTTTAAAGGTAAAATTAGCATTAATTGAGCATCAGCCTGAGAACGAGCAAGTGGAAAACTTTTTAGCAAGTATCGACAATCCGAAAGGAACAAAGGTAGAACAAAGCGATGTAACTAATATCGCGCCGATTCAAACATTAAAATCAATTCTAACGAATGATGAATTAAAGGGAGTGATTGATGTTAGAGAAGTACCTTTTAGCGAGAAACAAGCGGTTTTAGATGATAATACCTATACTGCTGTTATTGAAATTCCTCGGAAATTCACACACGATTTTTTGTCGTATACAATTTTTGGGGAAGGAAATAAACCTAAATTACAACTATACGAAAATGAACAGCAACAAATTGGAGCAGGTGTTATTCGTAGTTTACTGGAAGATCTACAGCGACAATATACACTAGCCTCATTTTTACAAGAAAAGGAAATCGACCAACAAGTGCTTGCTGTAGAAACAGCTCTATTGAATAATAATCAACAATCGATTAATCAAAAAAATCCGGTGACCTCTAAGGGGTATTATACAATAGGAATGGCTGTTATGACTGTGTTATATATTGCTGCTACAATTGGTTCGCTTGCCTTTATGGAGAAAAGAATATTTGTATTTAACCGAATAATTATTGGAAATATGTCTCGTTGGGTATATTTTACTGGCATATTGCTGTCAGGTATGATTTTTGGATGTTTACATCTTGGAATTATATTCAGTTTTGCTTGGATTACCTTTGGAGTTAGTTGGCCCAATATCATGGCATTACTGCTAGTCACGTTTGCATTTTCTATTGCTGTAGGAGGGATTGCAGTTCTGTTAACCGCAATAAGCTATCGTTTGCATTCTGAGACCGTAACTAATTTCTTTTCTGGTATTGTTGTTTCTCTTATGGCTTTGATGGGAGGAAGCTTTTATCCAATTGGAGATAATTCAACTTTCATTCAGACACTTGGCAATTTAACACCAAATGGTGCTGGAATGTCAGCATATCTAAGCATTTTAAGAGGAGACAATATTTCAGTGATAAGTTCAAATATTCTTTTTCTTTGCTTATTTGGAATGGCAATGATTCTAATTGCAGCGAGTACTTTCCCTAAAAGGGGGGAAGCGGTATGATTGGTATTTTATTTGCGAAAGCTAGACAATTTATTCGAAATCCATGGACTTTCCTTATCTTCACTGGCATGTCTATTGGTTTTGCCTTAATTATGGGGATAACTGGAGGAAGTAATGCAATTAGGGTTCCAGTAACGATAGTGGATGAACACTTGCGAGATACTACAATCATGTCTGAATTAAAAGCATCTACGTCCTTTGACCTTCAAGAAATGAAGAAGGAAGAAATGTTGAAGCATCTTAAAAACGGAAAAGCTGAAGTAGGTGTAATTCTAAAAGAGGAAAATTATCAAGTTATAGTTGGTGTTGACTCTGTTCGTGTTCGTATGGTAGAAAATATGGTTCGTCAGGCATATATTCATTATTATCAGCAACAAAATATAGTGGATGCTGCCAATATGGTTAGTAATAAGCAAAAGGATTTATTGCTTTATGACATGGAAGAGTCTATGAATGATCCCGTATTTACTGTTGATTCTAAGGGGTTTACGAGTTCTGATGCTGTTGTGTATAATCCGACATTTCAAGTATTGCTTGGATTTAGTTTATTCTTTGTCATTTATACAATTGCTTATAATGTATTACCAATATTAACAGAGAAAAACGAAGGATTATGGGATCGGATCATATTGTCTCCGGTTAAGAAGTGGGAAATGTATGTTGCCAATATGCTATATAGTTTCTTTGAGGGTTATTTACAGGTGCTTGTGATATTCTTACTGTTCCGATATGGATTTGGAGTTAATTTTAATGGAAGATTCTACGATACACTATTATTAATAATTCCATATGTTTTTGCAGTCATAGCATTAGCACTATTGATTACCGCACTAGTAAAAAATGTTCAACAGTTTAATGCAATTCTACCAATTATAGCTGTTAGTATGGCAATGATTGGTGGTGCTTATTGGCCAATCGAAATTGTTGAGTCAAATGCATTAATAGCACTATCAAAGATTAATCCATTAACATATGGAATGGAAATATTAAATGGGGCAGTTGTCTATAATTACTCCATACAGCATTTACTCTATCCGATCAGTATTTTAATTTTAATGGGCGTTGTTATGATAGGTATAGGTATCCATTTAATGGAGCGAAGACATATTTAAGGAAGAGGGTCGGCATTTAAAGTCGATCTTCTTTTTACTGTAATAAAGAAGAGTATGATATGGAGAAAATTTCATACGATATAACTAACTGTTTTAAAAATTAGTTCAGATTATTATGATTATTATGATATATTTAAATAGCTGGATTTACAGGTTCTAGGTTGTTATAATCATGCATTATACATGATCGTTTTTAGAAGTATCTAAAGGCTATTTCATAATGAGGATTGGAATGGACTTCTACGAGAGGAATGGGTATTAGTGAAACCACATACTATATCAGCATGAAAAGGCTCATCAGTCGCTAAAAAGCGAAGTGGATTTCTAGAGAGAACAGCTTCGTTGCACGAATCATCATGCTAGTTGTTCGTTATTAATTTAAAACACCTTTGTCCCCGCCTCATGAAAACTATAGATGTTACTATGATTGTGCTATCTATTCTTTTGGGCACGCGTTTCGTGTAAAGTGAATGTCCATTCACTAATTTTACAGATAGAAGGTTGATGAAAATGAAAAACACCTGGAAGATTTTTTCGAAGGATATGAAAAATATTAGTACAAATTGGGTCGCTGCCATCTTAATAGGTGGCTTAATTTTATTACCATCGCTATATGCATGGTTGAATATTAAAGCTTCATGGGATCCCTATGGCCAAACAGACCAGATTCCAATAGGTATTGTAAATGAAGATGAAGGAGCAACAGTTCGAGATCAGGATATCCATGCGGGTAATGATTTGGTGGAAAACCTTAAAGAAAATAAATCAATGGATTGGAAGTTCACCGATCGAGAAACAGCCATGGATGAACTGGAATATGGAAATTACTTTGCTGTTATCGTTATACCGAAGAATTTTTCTCAAAAGCTTGGAACAGTAGTTGAGGATGAACCAGAGAAGGCAGATATTGAATATTATGTGAATGAAAAAATTAATGCTATTGCACCTAAGATTACATCAAAAGGTGCCTCGGTAATCGTTGATCAAATTAGCAGTACATTTATTTCGACAGTTAATGGTGTAATCTTCGATTTATTTAATGATTTGGGCGTTGAATTGGAAAAAGATTTACCAGACATTAAACGATTTGAGCAGTATATTTTTAATATGGAAGAAAAATTACCAGAGATTCATGATTTATTAAATGATTCAATGACAGATGCGAATAGTGCTCAAGCTATCATAAATAAAGCTCAAGGTCTGTTGCCGAAGGCTGAAGGCGTAACAAACGATGGATTGAAAACCATCGATAATACAACAGCATTTCTTAAAAAGGCAGAAACTCGATTAGAAGAAATGGCACCGAAAATAGAAGAAGATTTAAATCGAGTACAAGAAATAGCAGATAAAACAAATAAATTTATCCAAGACATCCAAAACGCAGGGATTGATTTTAGTAATGGTTCGCAGCTTACGGAACAAATAAATGAGCAGGTTAATCAAAGTATCAAAACAATTGATACCGTACAACAAGCGCTGGAAGAATTACAAAAACAAAATAATGAAGAGGGAACGAGTAACGAGCAGATTGAGAGGGCTCAAGAACAATTAGCAGCTATCAGGGACCGATTAGTAGCTGTACAGGATAAGAATAAAGAAATAGAATCGTTTATTAACGAGAAGAAAACAGAAGTAGATCAGACGATTAATGACTTACAGCAACTATCGGCAAATACCGCTACGAATATTGATGCTTTTGTAAAGGATTATAAAGAAAATATTGAGCCAACTGTTATGGCAGAGATTGACCGTGCTAAAAACACCTTAGCCGATGCACGAAATATCTTGGTAGAAATTAAGGACACCATACCTGAGGTTAAACGTATCTTGTCTAGTACGGAAGGAAATTTAAGTGACGGGAAAAAAGTTTTAGAAGAGGTATTAAATGAGTACCCTTATGTAAATAGCAAAGTGAACGAACTGGCAGATCGGATTCGTGATATTCAAGGCGAAACGGATATTAATGAGATTATCCAACTACTACAGAATAATCCAGAGGCAGAGAGAGGCTTCTTTGCTGAGCCTGTTCAGCTTAATGAGAATAAGTTGTTCCCAATTGCGAATTACGGTACAGGTATGACGCCTTTTTACACAGTTTTAGCCATTTGGGTTGGGGGGCTATTATTAATTTCCCTATTAGCTGCAGATGTTCACCATCAAGAAAATCTCACCGGAAGGGAAATGTATTTTGGACGGCTATTCACCTTTATTACAATTGGTTTGTTACAGACGCTAATTGTTACGTCAGGAGATATGCTGTTATTACATGTTGATGTAGCACATCCAATATGGTTTATACTTTTTGGACTGCTCATTAGTGCCATCTTTATGCTAATTATCTATACACTTGTATCGGTCTTTGGTGATGTTGGGAAAGCAATGGTTATCGTACTACTTGTACTACAAATTGCTGGTGCTGGTGGAACATATCCAGTTGTATTATTGCCAGAGTTCTTCCAAGCAATTAATCCATTCTTGCCGTTTACGTATGGTATCGATCTGATGCGAGAAGCAGTAGGCGGAATTGTTTGGGAACGAGCAACGAGAGATATATTATTCCTATGTATATTTGGTCTAGCAGCTGTATTCATGGGTGCATTCTTAAAACCAATTATAAATCGTCAAACAAATAAACTGAAAGAAAAATCGAAGGAGTCTGGATTGTTTCATTAAAATAATTCAAGGGTATTGTTTTAAGATAGCGATAAAGGGAGGTTGATTCAGTTGCAAATTAATGAACAAGCACGAGAAAGTCTTTTATCAGAAGTTAACGGATTAACAGATGAAGAAATAAATAAAAAAGCCTCAGCAGATAGATGGTCAGTAAAACAGATCATGGAGCATCTATATCTTATGGAGGTTGCAATTACAAAAATAATACAACAACAACTCATTACTGGTGATACGGTACATGTTTCAGAAAAGCCAATTCATTTTACAGTTAATCGTTCCGTAAAAGTTGATTCGCCTGATTTCGCAGTACCTAGTGAAGATTTTGTAACATTAGAGGAAATGAAGCAGAAGTTAGCTGCAAGTCATCAAGGATTAAGGCAGTTAAATGAGACAGCGGATAAGAAAACACTTAGGGAGAAATCATATCCACATCCAGCATTTGGAGATTTGAGCCTTGAACAATATATTCCGTTTGTTGGGTATCATGAAAAGCGACATATTGAACAAATTAAAGAAGTGAAAGCAGCGTTCAATAATTGATAAGCTACTTTATTAGGTTCCTTTGGTTCCTTCCTTTTATATCTAATCTAAAAGCCATGGTAATATGCAACCTTTATAATAAGAGCGTAGGGTTCAGTCGTGTTATAAGGAGCTGTCGGGAAAAGTCTCGACAGCTTTTTTATATTCTAAAAAAATATAAAATTTGCCCATATGGATTAATAGGCGCGTGTTGAGTTGTGTCCAGCTCCAGCGCCCAGAAACGAGGTGACATCATGAATCGCCTTAATCTAAGTCATTATCGGATCGCAAGCACATCGTGATTCATTTATCTCCGTTGACTCGCGCCAGTCGTTAGTTTCTAATCAGACGCTTGCGCTTTTGTTCTTTCCTTTTAATTATTCATCACGTTAACTCAGTTCCTTTTATAGCTTTTAAGGAAACGCTTTTGATAAAAACGGCCCGTTGACGATTTCGCATACCAGGGTTGATTTAAAGGGTAATTTTGTCTTTAGCTCTTACTGTTAACAAGTACCAGTGAAAAAGGGTTATCTACTAGCTTGTTCTCCTGTATAATTAAAAGGTGAGGCTAAAAAAGGGGGAGAGTGAGTTTGAAGAAAAAACGATGGATACGTATCGGGTTAGGTCTGCTTGCGATCCTGCTAATAATAGATGTGGTAGCTAGTTTTTATTTTTATAATTTAGCGATTGCTAGAAATGAGAAGGACTTTCTTCAAGACAATTCTGATTTGGAGGTTTCGGCAGAGGCATTAGATGAAATGCTCCAGGGGGATTGGAGGGATTGGGTTCGTGACCAGGATTTTGAAAACTGGGAAATGACTTCATATGATGGTCTTCAATTACAAGGTTATTACCTAAAAGCAGAAGAGGAGACAACTAAAACAGTTATCTTTGCTCATGGTTATTTAGGTCGTGCTACAGATATGGGAATGTTTGGTCAATACTATTATGAGGAATTGGGCTATAATATGTTCACTGCTGATCTAAGAGGCCATGGCGATAGTGATGGTGACTACATTGGTTTTGGCTGGCATGATCGATTAGATTATTTAGATTGGATAAATAAAGTGATCGAAGAACAAGGGGAGGATACGGAAATTGTTTTACACGGTGTTTCTATGGGAGCTGCTGCTGTATTAATGGCAAGTGGGGAAGATTTACCGGATAACGTAAAGGCAATCGTAGCAGATAGTCCGTACACAAGCGTATATGATATGTTTAATTATCAAATGGGAAGAATGTTTCACTTACCAGCTTTTCCAATGCTCCCAAGTACTAGTGTCGTTACTAAAATAAAGGCAGGGTATAGCTTGCAAGAAGCTTCTGCTTTAGAACAAGTAAAAAAGTCGGAAACTCCTATTCTCTATATTCACGGAAATGGAGATACATTTGTTCCAACCCAAATGAGTAAGGAATTATATGAAAATACGAAAAGCGAAGCAGATATGATTACTTTTGATCATGCAGGACATGGGGAAGCATTTGTAACGCATAAAGAAAGATATATAGATAAGCTAACTAGCTTTCTAGATAAATATATCCAGTAATATTAAAAATTTAAAATAATCCTTTGAAGTGAGAGACTGGGAAAATTGACATCATAATCCGAACGGATTTTGATATGCTCCCTTTATAGTAGACTGAGAAATAATAAAAATTCCCGTACTACTATGAAGGGGGGATTTATTATATCAAGGACAACGTGAACGAAGCTTTTTCATTATTTCAGCAAACGCGGTCATGGGTTTAGCTTCTTCCATATAAAGACCGCTTTCTTGCGGGACAGGGTCGTAAGCTTGTGCTTTTCCTGCAGGATAAGGAAGGCTTTGGCAGTGGACATTGCACGCAGAAAAAGTGTTCTTCTTTTTCAAGGGTTCTCCGTATTTTGACTACGCCTCGTATGAACATTTATTTTCATACGAGGCTTTTGAGTTAACTATTTTGTTTCGTCTCAGCTTCCTTCCTAAGATATGTCTGTTAGACCTTAATATGGCTCTCTAAATTTAGCTACGACGAAGGAAGCGTTGCAGTTCGGTTTATGAATGATTAGAATAATAAAGAATTTCCCGATTTATTTGTGCACGAATAATCGGATGACGGTCTCTTGTTCCTGTTATTCTATTGATAAAGGAGGTCATAAGATGGATTCGCTAAAACGGATGAACGATGCGGTCGACTATATAGAAGCCAATCTTATCAATACGATCGATTATAAACAAGTTGCGAAGTTGGCTTATTGTTCAGAGTATCACTTTAAACGGATGTTTTCTTTCCTTGCAGGTATTTCATTATCGGAGTATATCCGTCGTAGGCGCTTAACTCTAGCTGCCTTTGAGCTTAAAGACAAAGAAGCTAAAGTCATTGATATTGCACTTAAGTATGGATATCATTCCCCCGATTCTTTTACCAAGGCATTTCAAAATTTACATGGCTTAACACCTACAGAGGCAAGAGATCATGGGCGTTACCTAAAAGCGTATCCTCGGATGACTTTTCGATTATCAATACATGGAGGAATTGAAATGAATTATCGTATCGAAGAAAAAGCTTCTTTTTCAATCGTTGGACTAAAGAAAAGAGTACCAATTATTTTTCACGGTGTTAATCCAGAGATTGCTGCTATGTGGAAATCGTTATCTGAGGAGAGAATGGATCAACTGAAGGAGCTGTCTAATGTAGAACCAATAGGGATGATTCAAGCATCAACGAGTTTTTCTGAAGGCAGAATGGAGGAAAAAGGGGAACTGGATCATTATATTGGTGTGGCAACTACGAAGGTTTGTCCGGCAACTTTCGTGAAGCTCCATGTTCCTGCGTCAACATGGGCGGTATTTGAAGCAATCGGACCATTTCCAGAAACCTTACAGAGTACTTGGGGACGTATTTATTCTGAATGGTTTCCATCTTCCAATTATGAGCAAGTGGAAGGTCCAGAAATACTTTGGAATGAAAATAGCGATATTCATTCACCTACCTTTAAAAGTGAAATATGGGTACCTGTAAAAACAAAAAGCGTTAAATGATCTGAATAGACTAAGAGGGAAGAGGCTGAGACAAAAGAATGAAGAAATAAACGAACGATGATTTGTTGAAATTAATTATCGTTCGTTTTTTGATCAGAATCATTCTTTAGCACCAAGTGGACCTTCGGACTCATGCTGTTCCCGAGCCGTGCCCGCGAAAAGCGCGTATATTTTCACTGTGCGGCGATGATACTCCTATTGATAATATGATTATTCGTATGTTGAGTAAAGAAAATGTGTTTGACCCAGCCTCTTTTTGTAGTGTTGGAATTTATAAAATCAGCCCATGTGGAAAAATGTGGGCGTGTTGAGCCGCGTTCAGCTCCAGCGCCCAGAAACGAGGCGCTTCAGGAATCGCCTTAATCTAAGTCATCATCGGCTTGCAAGCTACTGTGATTCCTTTATCTTCGTTGACTCGCTCCAGTCGCTACGTTTCTAATCGGGCACTTGCGCTTTTGTTCTGCTGTAGGAGAATCACTATAATCTCATGCAAGTCGTTGTTTCAAAGACTGCTCTATCTACACAACTGCAATATTATGATTACTGTTGTCAATGTTCTGCCTGCTTATCCTCCAGGGGCTTCACTATCACACCCAATCATGACCGGGTTTAAATATTCAGTGATTATACAATATTTCCAGATTAAAATACAATTTAATGAATAAATATTTATAAAAATTCATAAATATACTTGAAGGTTGATTGTTAAACTTCTATAATAATGAATAATCTAAAAAAACGCAGAGGTGAGAATATAATGACAAAAGGTTTTCTTGTTTTAGAAACGGGTGAAACTTTTCCGGGTGATTGGATAGGTTATGAATGCGAAGTTTCTGGAGAAGTAGTTTTTAATACAAGTATGACTGGTTATCAGGAAATGCTTACCGATCCTTCCTATGCTGGGCAAATATTAACTTTATCCTATCCTATTATTGGAAATTATGGTGTTAGTTCAGATAGTCATGAAAGTAATGATCTGCATGTAGCTGGGGTTATCTTAAGTGATATATGTGAAACACCAAGTCATTTTCAATCAGAAATTACATTATCAGAAAGTTTAAAGCAAGCAGCTGTTCCAGGACTTAAAAATGTGGATACACGAACCTTAGTTACCATTATTAGAAAACAGCAAACCGTACGTGGTAAGCTGATTTTAGAAAAAATAGTTCCTGGTTATGGGCATAAGTTTTCTCTTCCAAATAGTCATAAGTTGATAGAACAAGTCAGTGTTAAGAAATCTATTGTTTTAGGAGCAGGTAGCAGCTGTCATGTGGTATTGGTTGATTTTGGCTATAAAAAATCGATTGTGGATGCATTGATAAAACAAGATTGTAAAGTGACAATAGTTCCACATTCCAGTTCGTTTGAAGATATCGAAAAGCTAAATCCTTATGGGGTTATTATTAGTAACGGTCCCGGTGACCCAGAAGATTTAGAACGTTACTTTCCTTTAATAAAAAGACTAACGAGACGTTACCCAACCTTAGGAATTTGTTTAGGGCATCAACTTATTGCTTTAGCATATGGAGGAAAAACTAAGAAAATGTCCTTTGGTCATCGAGGAGCTAATCACCCTATTAAGGATTTATTTACTGGAAAAGTGACAATAACTTCGCAAAATCATGGGTATGTAGTAATAAAGGAAAGTTTAAACCCCAAGTATTTTCAGCTGTTATTTCAAAATGTTAATGATGGTTCTGTAGAGGGACTGAAGCATGTGTCACTTCCGGTGATAACGGTACAGTTTCATCCCGAAGCGCATCCTGGACCGAGTGATGCACATTATATATTCACAGATTTTGTTGAAACAGCCAGAATGACAAGGGGGAAGCAACTATGCGCAACTGTTCATCCTTAAAGAAAGTGCTGGTTATTGGATCAGGTCCCATTGTTATTGGCCAGGCGGCTGAATTTGATTACGCTGGTACACAGGCATGTTTAGCATTGAAAGAGGAAGGTATAGAGGTTATTCTTGCAAATAATAATCCGGCAACAATAATGACCGATAAACACATTGCAGATAAGGTTTATATGGAGCCGTTACAAGTGGAGTCTTTAGCGACTATTATTGCTAAGGAAAAACCAGATGGATTAATTGGTACGTTGGGTGGTCAAACAGGGCTAAATCTAACGATTGCGCTCCATGATCAAGGGATATTAGAGGAACATCAAGTGAACATTCTTGGTACATCTGTACAATCAATTCGTAAAGGGGAAAGTCGTGAAGAATTTCGTCAGCTAATGCTTGATTTACATGAGCCTGTTTCGCAATCAAAGGTAGTTGAAACATTAGAGGAAGGGCTTGATTTTGTAAAAGAAATTGGTTATCCCGTTATATTACGGCCAGCCTATACACTTGGAGGTGAGGGAGGAGGATTTGCTTATAATGAACCTGAATTAATGGATCGTTTACAGAAGGCGTTAGAACTAAGTCCAATTCAGCAAGTTCTAGTAGAGAGAAGTATTAAAGGCTGGAAGGAAATAGAATACGAAGTTATACGTGATGTCAATGATACATGTGTGATTGTTTGTAATATGGAAAATATAGACCCTGTTGGAGTCCATACAGGTGATTCTATGGTGGTAGCACCATCCCAGACATTATCTGATACACAGTACCAATTACTTCGTTCTTCTTCCTTAAAAGTCATTAGAGCTCTGGGGGTAGTTGGAGGTTGTAATATACAATTTGCCTTAAACCCTCATTCAAATGATTATTATATTATCGAAGTAAATCCCCGGGTAAGTCGTTCGTCTGCATTAGCTTCCAAGGCCACAGGCTACCCAATTGCTAGGATTGCAACCAAATGTGCTATAGGGCAACAATTGGATGAAATTATCAATCCAATTACAGGGAATACATATGCATCTTTTGAGCCAGCTCTTGATTATTGCGTCGTTAAACTTCCACGATTTTCTTATGATAAATTTACTGAAGCTGATCGTACACTCGGTACACAAATGAAGGCTACGGGTGAAGTAATGGCTATTGACAGGACATTCGAAGGTGCATTAAACAAAGCAGTACGATCATTAGAATTAAATGTTAATAGTATGCATTGGCCAAAGATGACTCAAATTACTTTTCGCAGGCTTCAAGAATTATTAGAAACACCTAATGATTTACGATTGTTTGCAATCAATGAAGCGTTCAAGCGTGGTTGGAATGTATGGCAAATAAAAGAAATGACACAAATAGACCTGTGGTATTTAAGGAAAATAGAACATATTGTTTTATTCGAGCAATGGGTAGCCAAAAAATCGATTGCCACTATTGACAGAGAAGCATTACAAAAGGCGAAGCGATTTAATATAAGTGACGAGCGCATTGCTTTTTTATTAGGTGTAACGTCAAAGGAGATTAGAGCGAGATACGAAGAAGTCCAGTTAAAACCGGTATATAAATTAGTAGATACATGTGCAGGTGAATTTGATGCTGTAACTCCATACTATTACTCTACGTGGCATGGACAAGACGAAGTAGCAATTAAACGTGATAAGAAAAAAATACTTGTGCTAGGTTCTGGACCAATCCGTATTGGCCAAGGTGTTGAATTTGATTATTGCTCCGTACACGCAGCTTTAGCAGTAAAAAAATTAGGCTATGAAGCAATAGTGATTAATAATAATCCAGAAACAGTCAGTACAGATTATTCCATCGCTGATCGACTTTATTTTGAGCCTTTAGCATTAGAAGACGTGCTTCACGTCGCTCGTAAAGAGGGAGTGGAGGGGGTAATCCTGCAATTTGGTGGGCAGACAGCTATTAATCTAGCAAATGATCTCAAGCGTGAAGGAATAAAAGTTATGGGTACATTACCTGAGCATATTGATCAGATGGAGGATAGAGAACAGTTTTATCACTTGCTTGACACGTTATCGATTGATCATATGAAAGGTGATATTGTTAAAAATTTAGATGAATTAACAGTATCAATAAATGAATTAGGCTTTCCTGTTCTTATACGTCCTTCTTATGTAATCGGTGGACAATCGATGTTTATTTGTAACAATAAATCAGAATTGCATGATATTGTGGATCGAATTCAATATGACACGAATGATCGTTGCTGGCCATTGCTTATCGATTCTTATTTACCGGGTAAAGAATGTGAGATGGATGTCATTAGCGATGGTAGCGATATAGTAGTCCCAGGAATATTTGAACATGTCGAAAAAGCAGGTGTTCATTCTGGAGATAGCATGGCTATGTTTCCACCATTTTCTTTAAGTAAATCTGAAAAGGAAGAAATGACTTTCATTGCTAGACAAATAGCGAGTTCAGTGCCGATTATTGGTATAATGAATATTCAGTTTGTGATTCATAAAGGTGTGGTTTATGTATTAGAAGTTAATCCGCGAGCTTCTAGGACAGTACCTATTATGAGCAAAGTTACGGATATAGCGATGGTTGAGTTAGCAGTAAAGGTTCAGTTAGGTCATTCCATAAAAGAGCTGTCAAGTCAATTGGATTTATGTGCTGAACCAAGTTATGTTACGTTGAAAGCACCAATTTTTTCGGCTGGCAAGCTTAAGGGAGTGGATCATCTATTAGGTCCAGAAATGAAGTCTACTGGTGAAATCATTACCATATCTCAGACAAAAGAGGAAGTTTTTTCGAAGGTCTTATCTATTCATATGAAGTTACATACTACTAAAAAACCACTTATTTTTGTGTCGATTGCTGAGCGAATGAAAGCAGGAAGTTTAGCACGGATTCAGTCATGTATACAAACAGGTGCTAGCATTATGGCAACGCAAGGCACAGCCGATTATCTAGCTTCACATGGATTGACTGTAATAGCTATTCCAAAGGATCGAGAGAGTATTTTTACCGCAGTGGAAAAGCTGAAGCCGGACATTATTTTAAACATTCCGGAACAAGGAAGAAAAAAGGGGAAAATGGGATTCTATCTCCGCGAGCTAGCAGTTCGCTTTCAAACACCTTGTTTTACCAGTTTGGAAACATTTGAAGCACTGGTCATGGGTGGGCAAACAATAAAAAATAATGCTGTGCATGCATTACAGGATTATTTAAACTGCGATTCAAAAAAAGTCAATTCTAAATAATCTAAAGGGAGTAGAGTTGGACATAACTGAAATGGTTCATTCTAAAGATGAATAAATGTACAACTCCGGAATATACGTAGATTCCTCGAAAAAAGAAGCGTGTATTTTTGCGTGCGGTGTACTGCTGCCTTTCCCCTCTCTTATCCTGTAGGAGGAAGGCAGCGGTGAGTTCCCAGTGCGTGAGCTCGGAGACACCGCTCGCACATCATTTCTAGTTGTTCGTTTTTTCTTTGATGAAACACTTTTATACCCATTTCATGCTTTATGGTGTGTCCAGATGGAAGCGATGCTTTAAATATATTGTTCGAACCAACGACAAATATGATTGAGTCGTTCTATACGCATCTCCGGCTTGCCGCTACGACTTAATTCATGACTTGCTTCAGGGAATCGTATAAACTCTACTTCTTTTTCTAAATGCTTTAATGTAATATACCATTGCTCGCCTTGCTCTATCGGGCATCGGAAATCTTTTTCTCCATGTAGGATTAATAACGGCGTTTCCACGTCAGCCGCATATTTTAATGGTGAAATTTCCCAGAGCTTTGCCGGATCATCTAACAAATTCAAACCATGCTCCCATTCTGTAAAGAAAAAACCAATATCGCTTACGCCATAGAAGCTAAGCCAATTGGAAATAGAACGTTGTGTTATAGCAGCTTTAAATCGATTTGTATGACCTACAATCCAATTTGTCATAAATCCTCCATAACTTCCTCCAGTTACACCTAGGCGATTCTCATCGATAAAACTATATGTATGAACAGCGTAATTGACAGCCTCCATCACATCCTGATAATCGCCACCACCATAATCCATACGGCATGCATCGACAAATTTTTGCCCATAACCGTAGCTTCCTCGTGGGTTCGTATACAATACAATATATCCTTTTGCAGCCAATAATTGAAGTTCAAAAAAGAAGGTTTGACCATACATGGCGTGCGGACCACCATGGATCTCTAAGATCATTGGGTATTTTTTTCCTTCTGTAAAGCCGTATGGCCGAAGTAGCCATCCCTGTACTTCCCAGTTATCTTGAGTATTTATTTTTAACGATTCAGGTTCCCCAAAGGCTATTTCGTTCAGTAAAACTTCATTTCCATTGGTAAGCTGAGTAAGCGTTGCATCTTCGTTTAATAAATAAAAATCACCAGGATTAATTGGTGTACTAATACCAAGAATAAGTTTGTCATTAACGCTATTATACGTAAATCCAAAAACATGATTATCTTTATGATAAAGCGTTTGATATTTGCCCTTTAGGTTAATTTGATACAACGCAGTTGCTCCGTAACTAGTTGCAATGAAGAATAGGTGCCTCCCATCCTTATGCCAGGTTGGTCCCGTTGTTGAATCACCTAAACGAGTATCGCCAATCATCGCATCGCCAAGCTGCATATCCCAATCTGTAGTAAGACAAGTTTGCTTAGACGTATGGAGGTCAAAAACATACAATTCCGTTAAGGTTGCGCTCTTATACGCAAATTCGTGACCAAAATACGCAATCTTAGCCCCATCTGGAGAAAAAGAAGCTTGATGATAGGAACCCTTACCTTCAGTCAAATTAGTTATTTCTTTCGTAACGGTATCTAATAAATAGAGATCGTTTGATAATTCGCGATCAGCATTTTCATTTAGATTAGCTGCAAACAAAATCCGCCTTCCATCTGGAGAAACATCTTGAAAGAAATGATCTGTATCAGCATATGTTAATTGCTCTAAAGACCAATCATCGACATTCATTCTAATAATTTGTGTGTTTGTTGTATCATGGAATCCTTTTGCATCTGATTTATATTTTAAACGGTTAACAATAAGTGGTTGTTTGCTTTTTGTTTCTTTTATTTTTTGTTTTTCTTCGCTTGATAATTCCTTTTGGTTATGTATATCGTCATCATTTTCTAATGAAGTGTGAAATAGAATAGATTTTCCATCCTTTGACCAGGTTGGACTTGTAGCCCCATGCTTAAAAGTAGTTAGCTGTTGTGCTTCGCCGCCATCCGTATTAATTAGCCAAAGCTGTGGTAGCCCACTTCTTGTTGATTGAAAGACTGCTTTTTTGCCATCTGGAGAAAAACGAAGATGGCTGTTACTGTCAGCACCGAATGTCCAGGGTGTTGTTGCGCTTGTATCCATCTTTTGATATAAAAGTTGAGATTGATAGTCGTTCTGCTCATTGATAGTAGTAGAAACGAAGGTGAAAGCCTTACCATCTGGAGAAAATTGTGGATCACTGAAAATTTCAAGTTTAGTAATGTCATTTGATGTAAGCGCACGTTTGTGGCTATTCATCATATTACCTCCTTTAAGTATACATGGCAGATAGCTCTGTTTTTAATAGTTTAAACTATTTAGAAAAGAGAATCAATTAGTGCTGCTTTGCTAAAGCAGTGTATGTACAAAATGATTTAGATCTTTTCGTCTTTTAAAAATGAGGATGTGTTTATCCTGATATTTAGAGAGCTTATGGTATATAGTAGGGGCTTTTTTCTTATTAAAGGTACGTACCCAATTAAAAAATTCCCAATCAAGCTTCTCCGGACATCCTTTTCCCATGTCTGAACGTGTTCTATTACGGTATTGAATCCGTCTTTTTACAATGCCGTAAAGACAGTGGATAGTTCGGTAATGTAAAAAAATGATGGTATCTGCTTGTTGCATTCGAATCTCCATTGTCGCGTTATAATTTCCATCAATGATCCACTTATCTTGGCCCATTATCTTTTTTGTCTCTCTAATTAACGTATCTCGATCGATCGGTGTCCAGCCAGGCTTCCAAAATAGTGCGTCCATATGGTAGACGGGAATTTCTAACATTGCTCCTAACTGTTTAGCAAGTGTTGATTTTCCAGAACCACCATTGCCGATAATCATTACTTTCTGCAAAGCTTCTTCCTCCTTCAACTTTTAGAATAAAAAAATAGTATACCACAATATTCAGAAAAGTAGGGGGATATATCTTGAACGTAGGAGAAATATCCATTCTTCTCTTGACGAACGTTTATTTCAATAAGAAAAACGGAGCAAAATTCGCTCAGTCCTTATCACTACATGCTCAGATTTACGCTTCCTCTAG
>NZ_BAAACY010000075.1:0-17049 GCF_039521925.1 Virgibacillus salarius
AAGTAGATACATACTATTTTGACATTGAAAAATGTAAAGTTTGTCCATGTAAAGAAGGATGTTACAAACCGGGAGCTAAAAGTAAGAGCTATTCCGTAAGTATTAAATCAGATGAACATAGCGAACAGGCAAAGTTCCAGGAAACAGATTATTTTAAAGAAAAATCAAAAGAACGCTATAAAATTGAAGCTAAAAATAGTGAATTAAAACATAGACACGGGTATGATGTTTCAAAATCCTCGGGTTTAGTTGGCATGGAAATGCAAGGAGCCATGGCTATATTTACCGTAAATCTAAAACGGATATTGAAGCTAATGGGTTAAAAATAAGCAAAATATAATAGATAAATTAATAAAAAGACGACTCTAAATTTTTAAAAAAGAATTTGAGTCGTCTTTTTTATAACAAATTTCAAGTTTCACTGAAAAATCATAAGATTTTCAGTGGCCTCCTTTTTGTGAAAGGGATTTTTTGAATAAAACTATTCTGGTTTACGTTCCATTATTTTATCAATCAGACCATACTCAACAGATTTATGAGCTGACATAAAGTTATCGCGATCTGTATCTCGCTCGATAACATCTATTGGTTGACCAGTACGCTCTGAAAGAATTTCATTAATTTTTTCACGCATTTGGATGATTCTACGTGCGTGAATTTCAATGTCTGTAGCTTGGCCTTGTGTCCCTCCAAGCGGTTGGTGAATCATAACTTCACTGTTTGGTAATGCAAAGCGTTTCCCTTTTTCACCTGCTGCAAGTAAGAATGCACCCATAGATGCTGCCATCCCTGTGCAGATTGTGGAGACGTCAGATTTAATAAATTGCATGGTATCATATATAGCCATACCAGCAGTGATAGATCCACCTGGTGAATTAATGTATAACGAGATATCTTTTCCTGGATCCTCTGCTTCAAGGAATAGTAATTGTGCTACAATGGAATTTGCCACATTATCATCGATGGCACTCCCTAGCATAATGATACGATCTTTTAGTAAGCGTGAGTAAATATCGTAGGCACGCTCTCCACGATTTGTTTGTTCAATAACTGTAGGTATTAAATTCATGTAAAATCCTCCCTTATCTATTCGAATATCCATTAGATCGGATATATTTATCATAACTAATAGGTCAAAAAAGGTCAAACAAAAAGTTTAACTCGTAACCAATGAAAATACACTTCCATCATTCCCATAATTGTCAAAAATAAACCTATGATAACTAAAAATACTTGTGTAACTACTAATATGACGTTATAATATTCTATGTGTCTTAATTAGTGAATAGTACATGCGCCCGTAGCTCAGGGGATAGAGCAACGGTTTCCGGTACCGTGAGTCGGGGGTTCGAATCCCTCCGGGCGCGTAATTATGATCGTAGAAGAAGATAATAAAATAAGTAATAAAACACGTATAAATCTTGAAGTATCAAGATTTATACGTGTTTTTTGTTTGCAATATTTTTTGCAATTTTTTCAGTTAGAAACAGATTAAGATTTAAATGAAGTCAATTTCATTAACCATCCAGCCTATTAAATATAGAATAATTTATATGTTAATAGTGAATACAGTTGATTTTCACTACAGCCGGACGAGTGCAGTCCGCGGAAGCCTTGTCTTTTTAATTCCTGCGTGTGTCTTAGTTGCACATGTATTCAAGCAAGCGTAGTTACCTTTAATCTTAATAAGTAGAAGCTGTGTCATACCTTCACGAACGATTGTCCTTGTATTTTTGCGAATAAACCGGGGATAATCTACAAAAATTAAGATCATTACTCGAAAATGGAGTTGGATCATATGTCGAATAGAAGTCAAATACCTCGAGAAGAAGGAATAGATCATACTTTAAGTCTTATAAGAGAAGGATATAGGTATATCTTAAATAGACGTCAAATTTTTAGTTGTGATATTTTCGAGACAAGGCTAGTTGGAAAAAAAGCGATTTGCATGGGAGGTAAAGAAGCAGCAGAAATATTTTATGACAACGAGAAATTTAAAAGAAAAGATGCAGCTCCTAATCGGGCAGTACAAACATTATTCGGTAAGAATGGAGTTCAGGCTTTAGATGGACAAGCCCATAGACAACGTAAGGAAATGTTTATGTCGATCATGTCTTCCAATGAACTGGACAGATTGACTGGAATTATAAGAAAACAATGGAAGTTAGCGGTAGATAAATGGGTGCAAATGGATAAGGTTATTTTTTATGAAGAAGTTAAGGAAATTATGTGCAGAACAGCCTGCGAATGGATAAGTATACCCGTGTCAGCAAATAAAGTAAAAGGGGTAACGAAAGATTTAGGAGCAATGTTCGAGTCAGTAGCAGCTATTGGCCCCACCCATTGGCTAGGAAGGAATGCTAGAAATCGTATAGAAAAGTGGGTAGGGAAACTCGTTGAAGAGATTCGTGATGGAAAAGTGAATGTATCTGAAAATAGTATTTTGTACAAATTTATTAGGTATCACGATCCATATGGGAATTCTCTTGATACAGATACAGTTGCTGTAGAAGTGATTAATATCTTACGGCCACTTGTAGCGATTGCTATATTCATCAATTTTATTGCTTTAACAGTTTATCATTATCCAAACGAAACGAAGAAGCTTGAAAGGAGTGATGAGAAATATTCTCTGAAGTTCATACAAGAAGTTCGGCGATTCTATCCATTTTTTCCTTTTGTCGCCGGACTGGTAAAAAACGATTTCATTTGGAAAGGGTATAAATTTGAAGAAGGTACGTTAACCTTACTAGATCTTTATGGTACCAATCACGATCCAAACATTTGGGAGAACCCTGATGTGTTCAACCCTGATCGGTTTACTACATGGGATGGTGGCTTATTTGACTTTATTCCACAAGGTGGGGGAGATTATTTTATGGGGCATCGGTGTGCTGGTGAGTGGGTGACCATAGAGATAATGAAAGTAAGCCTTGATTATCTAGTAAATCGAATAAACTATGATGTTCCTGATCAAGATTTAAGTTTTAGTATGGTTAGCATGCCAAGTATTCCCCGTAGTAAAATGGTGATAAAAAACATTAGCAAGAGAGAATAAATCCATTTTCTATTCTAATTGCGGTTATAGTGAGAGGCTATGTATAGAGGGCGAACAGTCAATTAATGGTTAATTGTCTCCTATTGAGATATGAAATATGCGGATTAATGGGTGGAATGAGAAGTAAAAAGGAATCCTCATTCCACAACCTTTTGTAAGTAGATTTTAAAAATGGTTTAATTTCGCTTTTTTTATCTTTGGCCATCTGGATTTTGGAACATACTTTATCATTGTTTCAAATAGGGAACCCCATTGCAGTTCCGTTAAAGATGCAACTGGAGTTTCATTATTTATTTGAAGATTTCTTTTTAAATGCTTCATTTGCGGTGGTGTAAATATACCTTTTAATGCAATCTCGATAGGATATTGTGGATGTTTAAGTGCATAATCAGCTAGTCCCCAGAAGATTAAATAATCGCTAATAGGTACAATCGGTTTCGCCTTTCTATTTATTTTAATCACAGCGGAATCAACTTTTGGTGGCGGGGAAAAATTTCTCCTAGAAATTCCTTTAACATACTGAATATCAAACCACATTTTCCAAGCGATCACATATGATTCCTTCACAAAATTTGAGGTAAATCTTTTAGCTACACCATTTTCCATTACAATAACCCCACTTTGAAAACCGCTTGAAGGTTTATTAAGAAACATTTTCATAATCGGCGTTGTAATAGCATATGGAATATTCGAAACAACTACAAATGGCTCTTGAGGTAATGAAATACGTAATATGTCTTGCTTTATGATTATAGTGTTTTTCATTTCAAGTTGTTTTAATTTCTTTATGAAGTTTGAATCGTATTCTATAGCGAGAACCTTTCTTGCTCGGGAGCTTAAAATACTAGTAATTGCTCCTTTTCCAGCTCCTAAATCTAATACAAGGTCGCTTTTTGAAATACGAGCAATATTTACAATATCATTTATTAAACGCTTATTGTGAATGAAATGCTTCCCACTGAAATTTGATGGAGTTCCAGTAGACGATTTTTTATGCTGATATCTCTTCCTGCTTCTTGCCATGATTTAACAGTCCTTTCTTAAAATATTTGCATTCGGCTCTGAATGCAAAAAAGCCACAGACATAGGCGTCTGTAGCTTCCAGTAAACGGAATGCATCATTATGCAGAATGAGATATTGTAAAAAAACTAATCAGCACAAAATGAGCCTTCTTATTTAAAGAGCTAAAGCAATTTCTCATATAAATAAAAAGGAAAGATTGTATAATCAGTCCTTCCTCTCATTTTATTAATAAAATATAGTAATGAAGATTGTTAAAAATGAGCAGATTTATCCCGCTTACTCTGTAGCAAAACAGAGCCTTCGAACGTATTAAATTACCAGTTCAAAGTACGGATAATAATAATTCCACCCATAATTTTTTAACAACCCTCCTTCGTTTAGTTTACACTAGAATTCATTTATATTATAAATACTGCTAAAGTGTACGTCAATAAAAATTATACTTGCTACTCAACGTAGTAATAGTTAATTACGATAATTTGAGTAACTCACCATAAAACTTTCGTTCGGATTTATAATTCTTATGTAAAAATATAGTTGTTACATTATCTGTCAATTCATCCTTCACATCAAATTATTTTCCATACATATATCTCTCTAATACTCTTCTTGTTTATCCCGCATATAATTGGCAGTTAGTCTCCAATACCAGTAATAAAGTGAACCCAATATGGATAAGGGGGGCGACTGCCGGTAAATTGTCCGATTGGTTCAAAGAACTTTAGATCATATCCCTCTGGTACTAACAATCCGTAGGTGATAAACCACCCCCCAACTGATTGAAAAAATTCGCTTTGTCGAAAATTAATGCTTAAACATCTACATTACTTGTTAAATTACGAATAAGAGCAGGAATTTGTTAATCAGTGTCGTAATATATAGAATAAGTGATTTACTTCTGTAAATTTAATTTACGAATGAAAATAGTAATGGTTTTAGCTAATGTTTACACCTTCTTCGCATATATATAAGTACGAGCTCCATTATTTTTGTTTTGTGGATTCTTTAATCTTATTGTACAGGGGGTGAGAGACATGGATAGAGGTACGCTTATTCGCACGATTGTCTTAGTATTAGCTTTAATTAACCAATTTCTCATTGCAGCAGATTTGAACCCAATACCTGGTACGCACGAACTTTGGGGTGAAATTATTTCGATGATTTTTACGGTGTGTGCCAGTGTGTGGGCATGGTTTAAAAATAATTATGTAACAGTAAAAGGAAAGAAGCAAAAAGAAGTATTGCAGGCGAATAACTTAATTAATTAAGTTATAAGTGGCAGGGAAAAAACACAACTTCTTTACTCAAAATATGAATAATCATGTTATCAATAGGAGTACCATCGCTGCACCATGAAACTATACGTGCTTTCCGCGGGCATGGCCACTCAGCTCACTTGGTAAAGGAAAACATGTTACCAAGTGGATCTTCGAACTCGTGCTGTTCCCGCTGGATAAGCAAGGCTTCGGAAGCAATACATCGCACGTAGAAAATGCATTCTTCTTTTTCAAGGAGTCTCGCATATTTCAGGTGCTAAATTAATTATTCTAAGAACAAAAGCACAAGCGTCCGATTAGAAACGTAGCGTCTGGAACGAGTCAGAGATAAAGGAAACAAAGGTGAGCTTGTGAGCCGATGATTACTTAGCTTAGGGCGATACGCGAAGTAGTTTCGTTTCTGGTCGCTCTTAACACGACCCATATTTATCTTTGTCATTCCCTATACCATTAAAAAACGAACGATCATTAATTTAAACTAATAATCGTTCGTTTTTTTATTAACCCCATTTTTGTTTTAGTTAAAATAGGAGAAGCAGGTTTTGGGTATCCTATAAAAGGGTGATAAACATGAAAGCAAATGATATGGAAAGCAAACGCTTTGATAAAGCACTTGATGAATTTATTGATTTGTTTAATAATCTGGAAGCGGACACACCGATCATACAATTTGGTCAAGACGTCATTAAAAATATAGAATTAGCAAAACAGAAATATGGTGACGAGGCAATAGATGAAAAAATAAATGCAGTTGTTCGTGAAATGCTGTCCTGGCTAGATTTAGAAGCTGATGCTAAAGCAGAAGAGAATGCTAAAAAAGACGACGAAGATTAACAGGTAGAATGAACCTTTCGCACCATGTAAGTTTTAACGAACTGGAGTGAATGAAATGAAGCCATAGAGTCAGTTTTTTTCTATACATAAATATATTGCCCTATTTTCAAGCAAAAATAGGATTAGATATTATTTTTTGTTACAATGGTATTGTACAATAAGGCTTTCATGGGTGGCGGTTTCACTCCCTGACTGATGAACAGGAGAGGGGGTGATGCCTATGACAGTGTTCGAAGCACTTGTGCTAATGATCTCGTTTGGTTCATTGGTTGTTGCTTTACTGTCACAAAAAAAATAACCACCCATAAGCCTGGCAAGCATAGTGGGTAGTTATTTTCTATAAACTGTGTGAGCCGCCCCCTTGAAGGGCTATTGTACATGGCCGTTGGTGTACCAGCACCAGCGGTCTTTATTAAAGTTTTTTCTAAGTCTAGATCAAATGCTTTTTTATTTTATTCATATTATCTATTTTTATTATACCCGATTAGCACAAATATGCAAACCTTCAGTTAGTTATTTTGTGGTTCATAAATGTCCCAAGCTGTTTTAAGTGATTTAACAATGTAAGCCGCTGCATCCTCAATCATTAATTGATCAGTTGCAACAGCCGAATGGTGATCTTGATAAATTGATTTCCGTTCTTCAAATAGTGCTTTAATTTCCTTTAAGCTTTTGCCTTGCAAAACAGGTCTACTGTCTATGAGTAAGCTAATTCTTTCTTGCCACGACTCCCACGATAAATCTAAATAAAATACGATACATTCTTCCAGACAGACATTTCTTATTTCCTCCTGAAGAAAGGCACCACCGCCTAGAGAAATAATTTTTAGTTTTTGCTTGCAAAGTTTTTGTAAGATTTCTTTCTCTTTATGTCTAAAGACTTTTTCACCATAAGTCTGGAATATCTCAGAAGCAGGCATATGAAACGCTGCTTCAATTTCTTTATCTGCATCAATAAAATCTCGGTAAAGCATTTTTGCCACTTCTTTACCAATAGATGTTTTTCCAACACCCATGAATCCAATTAATGCTATACTTTTTTGTCGTAATGGTGTTTCGTTCGTGCTCATAAGTAACCTCTTTCTTCACAGGAATGTTTCCCTAATTATAAGCGAAATAGTATACACATGCACGTTAATTGAAATAATCTCATATTGGCAATGATTGCTGTAACGATTATAATGAGTAGATAAGTTGCTAGGGAGAGGATAAATGATGAATATCGTATCCGTAAAGGATATCCTTATTGGTAAAGGTATTCCGAAGGTGATTATCCCTTTAATGGGTGTTAATTTACATGAGTTAAAGTCTGAACTCAATGAGGTAAAGAAAGAAAACCCGGATATTATTGAATGGCGTGTTGATGCTTTAAAAGAGGCGGAAAGTATCGAAGCGGTCATTTACGTACTCTCAGAATTACATAAAGAAATGGATGGCATACCACTACTCTTTACATTTCGTTCCTATAAAGAGGGTGGAATGAAAAATTTGAATACATCCGTATATATAAATTTGTTAAGCACAGCAATCGAATCGGGATATCTTGATTTAATTGATCTTGAATTGTTTACAGGCACCATTGAGATTAAACGTTTGGTGGAAAAGGCAAAGAGGAACCAAGTTATAGTAATTATGTCTAATCATGATTTTGAAGGTACGCCGACGAATGAAGAGATGACTAATCGCTTGATTTCGATGGAAAACGCTGGAGCAGACATCGTTAAGATTGCTGTTATGCCTAATAGCATATCGGATGTTCTCCGGTTGTTAACTGTTGCGGAAACTATAAAAACTACTGCAAAGCAGCCATATATAACTATTGCGATGGGAAAAAAAGGAATATTGAGTAGAATAGCAGGCGAATTCGTAGGTTCTGCAGCAACCTTTGGCTCAGGAAAGCATGCCTCTGCACCAGGACAAATCGCTGCTGAAGAGTTGAAATATTTAATGGAGAGACTACACTATCATTCCAACTGCTGAACACATTTTTTAGCAGTTGGAATTTTAGGCTGAAAGAAATACCCACAACGAAAAAACACCCGCACGAGATATAAAGTTTTACAAAAATTCTACGTTGCATGTTCTAATGATTGAATAAAGTGAAAATTCAATCATAGGGGGTTAGTTTATCTCCAATGATAGTTCGTACCGCGGTATGACCTAAAGGCTCTTAACCCGGACATTTACTGTCAGTTATATACGGAATAAAGCCTATCACTGCAATAAAGAGGTAATAATTACGTTTTTCTTTCTAATAATCGTAAACCAATAGTCAAAGGGAAATGAGGAATGTGTTATGGCAACATTAACGTCTGAGTATAAAGATGAAATTTTTGAAACCGTTTTCGAAAATGCCTATCATTGCTTTGTAGTAGTGGATGATCAAGGCTTGGTTACTTATATGAATAATAGCTATTGTCGTTTTCTAGAGCTGGATAAGCAGGAAGTTATCGGTAAACATGTAGCGGATGTTATAGAAAATACAAGGATGCATATTGTTGTACAAACTGGTAAGGAAGAAATAGCAGATTTACAGTATATTCGTGGTAATCACATGATTGCTAATCGAATTCCGGTTCGTTCTGAAGGCAGGATAGTCGGTGCAGTTGGAACCGTTCTGTATCGTGATACGAAAGAATGGATGCTGATGAACAGTCATATTAAAGATTTATTACTTGAAATTGAACATTATCGGAATCAATTAAAGGAGCAGCATGGCATTACCTATTCACTTCATGATATAGCTGGTAGTTCCAAGCAGATGAGTGAGTTAAAGGAAAAAATAAAAAAGGTTTCACCTGGTGATGTATCTGTTTTACTTCGAGGCGAAAGTGGTACAGGGAAGGAACTATTTGCTCATAGTATTCATCATCTAAGTGAGAGGAATACAAAACCATTTGTTAAAGTAAATTGTGCAGCGATTCCAGAACATTTAATTGAATCAGAGTTATTTGGTTATAAAGAAGGAGCTTTTACTGGAGCAAAAAGAGGGGGGAAACTAGGAAAGTTCCAATTAGCAGATGGGGGGACGTTATTTTTAGATGAAATAGGGGATATGCCATTATCCGCACAAGTAAAAATTTTAAGAGTGCTTCAAGAAGGCGAAATAGAATCAATAGGATCAGAAGCTCCTAAAAAGGTTGACGTAAGAATCATTGCTGCGACAAATCAACCATTGGAACAGCTAATAAAAAAGCAATTGTTTCGAGAGGATTTGTTCTACCGAATTAATGTTGTACAAGTTTTTATACCACCCCTACGTGAAAGGCCTGATGATATTCGAATAATTACAAAGTTTATTTTGCATAAAGTAAGAGCAAGGACAGGAAAACGAGTAATGGATATTGATCCAGCAGCAATGACGCAGCTGACCTATTATAGTTGGCCCGGAAATATTCGTGAATTAGAAAATGTCATTGAATCTGCAGTGCATCTAACCAACGATGAAAAAATAACTGTTGCTGATTTACCAGATCGTATGCATCCACCCGCAAATATAGAGAAGCGGACAGGGAATTTAAAAGAAATTCTAGAACTAACCGAAAAGAAAACAATTCAACATGTAATGAAAGAAAGCAAAGGAGACAAAGAAAGGGCAATGCAGATCCTAGGAATTAAAAAATCAAGTTTTTATGAAAAACTTAGAAAGTATGGGCTTTCCTAGCTTCCGGCATTTCGGAATGTGTTCCATAAACTTGGAATCATGTGTAGATGGTAAATAGAAGTAAGGGTTTGCAAATGAATACTAATAATAAATACCCCGTTTTCCATAAACATGGAATCGGGGTATTTATTTATGCCGTTTCTACTAATAAAAGATAATATGGAATGCTATTTATACAAAGGATTGGCGGGTTAAGGAGAAACTTATCGAAAAATTCGTAAGGGTTGGCATGTTATTTGCATAATAATTGTGAAAGGAGTGCAGAGAATGAAAAAAATATATCAATCATTTTTAGAAGCGATAAATAGTATGGAAGATGGAGCAACTATTATGGTAGGGGGGTTCGGTTTAGTAGGAATACCAGAAAATCTTATTTTGGCTTTAGTTGAAACAAATGTAAAACATTTAACCGTAATTTCTAATAATTGTGGTATTGATGATTGGGGCTTAGGCTTATTACTAAAAAATAAGCAAATTGATAAGATGATTGGATCCTATGTAGGTGAAAATAAGGAATTCGAACGTCAGGTATTAACAGGAGAATTAGAAGTAGAACTAGTTCCTCAAGGGACGTTAGCTGAAAGAATTCGAGCAGGTGGAGCCGGGATACCAGCTTTCTATACGCCAGCTGGTGTGGGTACAGCAATAGCTAAGGGGAAGGAAGTACGTCAATTTGCTGGCAAGGATTATTTACTTGAGACCTCACTAAAAGCTGATTATAGTCTCATTCGAGCAGCAATAGGGGATAAAGATGGTAATTTGCAATATGCGAAAACGGCACAAAATTTCAATCCAATGATGGCTGCTGCTGGAAGTATTACCATTGCGGAAGTAGAACAGATAGTGGAAACAGGAATGATAAGCCCGGCTTCTGTTCATACACCTGGTATTTATGTGAATCGATTAATTCAAGGGAAACAGGAAAAGCGAATAGAGCGGTTAACAATAAAACAAGAAGCGTAGTAAAAGGGAGGAAATAATGGTGTTAAAGCAAGTAAGTAAAGTAAACGTAAGAGAAAATATGGCAATAAGAGCTGAGCGTGAAATTGTAAGCGGTTCCTATGTTAATCTAGGAATTGGTATGCCAACAATGGTTGCCAATTATATTCAAGCCGACAAAAAGGTTGTTCTCCAATCGGAAAATGGTCTGCTTGGCATTGGCAGATCTCCTTATGCAAATGAGGTTGATCCAGATTTAATTAATGCCGGAAAAGAGACTGTGACCGCCATAACAGGAGCTTCATATTTCAGTAGTGCGGAGTCGTTCGCTATGATACGTGGTGAACATCTGGATCTAGCAATTTTAGGTGGGATGGAGGTTTCTGAATCGGGCGATTTAGCAAATTGGATGATCCCAGGAAAAATGATTAAAGGAATGGGGGGAGCAATGGATATTGTACATGGTGCCAAAAAAATAGTTATCATTATGGACCATGTAACGAAGGACGGACACCCCAAAATAGTAAAAGCGTGTCAATTACCGTTAACTGGAAAACAGGTCGTTGATCGAATCATTACGGATCGAGCAGTAATTGATGTAACGAGCAGTGGTCTGATTCTTCAAGAAATTGCTAGGGGATGGACAGTTGAAAAAGTAATTGCGTCTACTGGAGCTGAACTTAGCGTAAGTAACCAATTAGTAGAAGCAGCATTTTAACAAAAATGAACAGGAGGAACTATTGATGGTCGAAAATAAGGTTGTTTTTATAACTGGTGCAGCAAGTGGCATTGGCTATGAAATTGGTGTTGAATTTTTGAAAAATAAAGCTTTCGTAGTTTTTACGGATATAAATGAAGAAAAAGTTAAACAATCAGTAAATCATTGGCAAGAAAAAGGCTATAACTGTTTAGGAATTCAATGTGATGTTACAAATGAGGAGCAACTAAAAGAGGCTATCGATCAAACAGTAGATCACTATGGAAAACTAGATGTACTTATTAATAATGCTGGATTACAGCATGTGGCTTCCATTGAGGAATTCCCAACGGAGAAATTCGAGTTTATGACAAAGGTCATGTTAGTCGCTCCGTTTACTGCAACAAAGTATGCTTTCCCAATCATGAAAAAGCAGGGTAGTGGACGTATTATTAACATGTCTTCGATAAACGGAGTAATCGGTTTTGCTGGAAAGGCTGCGTATAATAGCTCTAAACATGGGTTGATTGGTTTAACAAAGGTAGCTGCCTTAGAGGGTGCAGCGGATGGAATCACCGTAAATGCAGTTTGTCCTGGTTATGTGGATACACCATTAGTTCGTAATCAAATGGAAGGTTTAGCAAAAAATCGTAATGTTTCTCTAGAAAAAGTACTAGAGGAGGTTATTTATCCATTGGTTCCTCAGAAACGATTATTATCTGTCCAGGAAATTGCTGACTATACCGTTTTTCTTGCTAGCGATAAAGCAAAAGGTGTAACAGGTCAGGCAATCATTATAGATGGCGGCTATACAGCTCAATAATGGGTAAGGAGTGAAAAATAGATGGAGAATGTATATATTTTAGAAGGAGCACGGACCCCATTTGGTACATTTGGGGGAGGGTTGAAGGATGTAGATCCTACAGAACTTGGCGTAATTGTAAGTAAAGAAGCTATTCAGCGAAGTCAGATTGATGCGAAACAGATTGATTTTACAGTTATGGGAAATGTGATTCATTCTGCAAAGAATGCCCCTTACTTATCAAGGCATATTGCATTAGATACGGGAGTACCTATTGAAAGTCCTTCATTAACGGTGAATCGACTATGTGGATCTGGTCTCCAGGCTGTCATTAATGCGGCGCAGTCTATTCAATTAAAAGAAGGACAGGTGGCATTAGCTGGTGGCGTGGAAAATATGAGCTTAGCCCCTCATGCACTAAGAGGAAGTAGGTTTGGTACAAAATTAGGAACGCCGAAGATGGATGACATGTTGTGGTCCGCATTGACCGATGAGTACATTGGAGCTGGTATGGGCGTGACGGCTGAAAATTTGGCGGAGAAATATCACATTTCTCGAAGTGAACAAGATGAGTACGCCTATCAAAGTCATCAACGGGCGAGTAAAGCTAGACGTGATGGTAAATTTAGTGAAGAAATTGTAGGGGTAGAAGTGAAGTCTAAGAAGGGTTCCCTATGGATCGAATCAGATGAACATATCCGAGAAGATACAACAATCGAACGTTTGTCAACGTTAAAGACTTCATTTAAAAATGAGGGTACTGTTACCGGTGGGAATGCAAGTGGTATAAATGATGGTGCTGCTGCAGTCATTTTAGCTGGAGAGCAGTTCATTAACGAACAGCAACTTAAACCAATTGCTAGGATTATGTCATGGGGGGTGGCTGGAGTTGATCCATCTATCATGGGAATTGGTCCAGTACCTGCGATGAAAAAGGCTTTAGATAATGCAAACATGAGTCTACAAGATATCGATTTAATTGAAGTGAATGAAGCTTTTGCATCACAGTATCTTGCTGTAGAGAAGGAAATGGGATTGGATCGTGCTAAAGTAAATGTTAACGGCGGTGCAATTGCTTTAGGACATCCAATTGGCGCGAGTGGTACGAGGGTTTTATATACACTTATTAAAGAGTTGAAGCGTAGAGGGCAAACATATGGCATGGCTTCATTATGTATTGGTGGTGGCCAAGGGATAGCCATGATCGTTGAAGTAATCTAATATCAAAATGATATGGGGGGATTTTTCATGATTGGAATCATACTGGGGCTGATTGTATTAATGGTGCTTGCCTATTTAGGCTGGTCTATTATTTGGGTAGCTCCAATAGCTGCTGGGGTTGTGGCACTAACTGGAGGACTCGACTTGCTAGATGCCTATAAAGATACATATATGGGGGGATTCGTATCTTTTGCTAAGCAGTGGTTTCCGGTATTTATGTTAGGAGCTATCTTTGGGAAGTTAATGGAAGATACAGGAATGGCTAAATCTGTTGCAGTAGCTTTAACAAAGATTATTGGTACGAAGCGAGCAATATTGGGGGTATTAGTATCGTCGGCAGTTCTAACATATGGTGGAGTAAGCTTATTTGTTGTTGTATTTGCTGTATATCCATTAGCATTAACGCTATTTCGGGAAGCGAATATTAGTAGAAGGTTAATCCCAGCGACGGTTGCTTTAGGAGCTTTTACTTTTACCATGACTGCACTGCCGGGTACGCCTCAGATACAGAATTTAATTCCGATGGAATACTTTCATACAAGTGCAGTCGCTGCACCAATAATGGGAATTATTGCAGCTATTGTTATGGGCGGTGGTGGTTATTTTTATCTGAGCTGGCGAGAAAAGAAATTAACTGCTAACGGTGAAACGTTTTCAGAACCGACAGAACAAAATGTTGAAGATAGAGAGGAATCGACACCAAATTTCCTGTTATCGTTACTTCCATTATTAACGGTATTGCTTACCTTGAATTTATTGAAATGGGATATCGTCATCGCGTTGATATCCGGCATTATCTTAATACTATTGCTTAATGTTCATAAAACGAAGTATTTCATAAAAGCTATCAATAGTGGAGCGGTCGGATCGGTTACAGCTATTATTAATACAAGCGCAGCAGTAGGCTTTGGAACGGTGGTTAAGGTGGTTCCTGGTTTTGAAAAGCTTACTGAAATACTAATGGGTATTAAAGGAAATCCACTAATATCTGAAGCAGTTGCAGTAAATATATTAGCAGGAGCCACAGGTTCCGCTTCAGGTGGAATGGGAATTGCCTTAGAGGCATTAGGCTCAAAATACTATGATATAGCCATGAATACAGGAATATCACCAGAGGCATTTCATCGTATTGCGTCACTTTCATCAGGTGGCCTCGATGCATTACCGCATAATGGTGCAGTATTAACATTGTTAACTATAACTGGAATGTCTCATAAAGATAGCTATAAAGATATTTTCGTAGTGGCAGTTCTTATACCAGTTATATCTGTTATCATAGCTATTATCCTAGCTTCAATTGGATTAATCTAGAAATGGAGCGAGTACGGTTATTCGAAATACTGTACTTGCTCTACTTATTTTCTACTTTCTTTAATTTAATTAGAGGTGCTTGTACTACTCTCTTTTTATATAAAAAAGCAATGCCATTTAAAATACATGCAGGTATCTTCTTAGGAGTGTACTTTTTAAAATACATTGTGGAGAGGGCTAATTTAATGTCATCCCATTGGAGTCATTCAATTAATTTAATCGTTCCCTCTGACGTTAGCATAATATTCCGTAAGTGAATATCAGAAGGATTTAAACCTAATCGTTTAACGGAATGTAAGGCTTCGTCCACCTTTTTAATATTCAATTCCGTAAGTGGAATTCCTTTCAGTAAACAGTCATATAATGTGTATCCGCTAATATAATCGATTAATAGATAGTTATTACCAGCTTCATATAAAGAAGGGAAAAAATTGTTCCCTTCCAATAAAGCATATATTTTGGCCTCTTCTAACGCAATATGTTCAAACACAGGAGGAAATATTTTGAGGGCCATTGAGGTGGATTTAATCTTAAAAACCACAGCACTTCTTCCAATTCCGATGATTTCTAATGAAGGATCTTTCTTAGCAATTATAAACTGTGGTTTGGCAGATTTAATTTCTACACTATCGACTAACTCAATAACAGATTGCACATGTACCGCTCCTCCCTATATCTATTCTTATTATAATTATAAAGAAAAAGAACGATTATTTCTGCTTTTAAGACTCATTCAGTTTTCTGTCTGTTCTCTAAGCGCGAGTTGATATGGGAGGAGTACTTGTGCTTTTATTATAAATATTGATAAAATTATTGCTACTGACTAAATGAAAGAGGTGTAGGTATGAAATTAGTCAATTACTGCATAAAGGGAAAAGAAGAATCGCGAATTGGCTGTGTATTAGATAACTACGTATTGGATGTACAGCATGCATATCGGCAATTGCTAAGTTCACATGAAAAGAAAGGTATAATAGCGAATTTAGAAAAATATCTTCCTAGTGATGCATCTCATTTTTTCGCAATCGGTTCATCAGCAATTGAGCGAGCATATGAAGCAGTTCAATACAATCTTGAAAAAGAAGAAGTAGAAAACAGAATCCCTCTAGATGATGTCAGATTAAAAACACCTATTGAAAAACCCAGTAAGATCATCTGTGTAGGCAAAAACTACGCGAATCATGTAGAGGAAATGAAAGGTGAAATGCCCGAGTATCCAGTAATATTTGCAAAGTATAATAATGCTTTAATTGGACCAGAGGATGTAATCGAAAAACCTGCCTTTACAAGCGAGCTTGATTATGAGGTTGAACTTGCAGTTGTAATTGGGAAAAAGGCTTCTAAAGTTCTCAAGGATGACGCACTGAATTATGTTGCGGGTTATGCGATAGCTAATGATACAACAGCTCGAGATCTTCAGAAGCGAACACCCCAATGGTTACAAGGTAAGACATTAGATCGTAGCACACCAATCGGACCATGGATCGTAACAACGGAAGAATTAAAAGATCCATCTAATCTATCAATTCGTTCATTTGTAAATGGGGAAGAACGCCAATCTGCAAACACTAATCAGCTAATTTTTGATGTTCCATTTTTAATACAATTTATTTCGAGATTAATAACCTTATACCCAGGAGATATTATTATGACAGGTACACCGGATGGCGTTGGGTTTGCTAGGGAACCAGCACAATTTTTACATGATGGTGATGTAGTAAAAGTAGAAATTGAAGCTATTGGCCAGATGGAAAATAAGATAAGGGAATAAGTTATAGCAATTATTGGAGAAAGTCCAAGTTCGTCTGTATCTATCTACTTCAGACGATTGGGGCTTTTTTGTTTTTACTACTACTGACTCGAATACAAATAGAATAAAACAATGTAAATGTTTCTATTTCAAAAGCGCTCATTTCTATAAAAATATCGAATATTCTAAATTAACTTATTATTATTTTTGCATCAAATTCGTTGTTTATATTCTCTTTTTATAATCCGTGTGAAGGAAAGTGGTGTGAAATTACCTAAATATCCAGATATTTAATCAAAATTAACCTATTACTTTTAGCCTAATTTATAATAAATTTTTAAAATAGATTGAATATTTATTAAAGTTAGTATACTATTTGAGTATTGAAAAATAGGGTTATGTTTTATCCCGCATATAACTGGCAGTAAGCCCCCCACTTCAAGCGATAAAGTGAAATAAATATGGATAAGTG
>NZ_BAAACY010000076.1:0-32153 GCF_039521925.1 Virgibacillus salarius
TAAATATTGAAAAAAGTAAAAAAAGTGATACGCCCTAAATTGGCGTACCACTTTTTTCAGTTACTGGGTTTTGTCCCAGCCCTTTTTTAATTGCCATCTGTTGCTGTTTCGCTTAATGGACTAGTTTCTGACGAAGATTGGACTATCTCTAAATGTTCCTTTAAAGCATCTCTTACTTCTTCTAATGATTGTGGCTCAGCTATTTGATAGCTTATTCCATTCATTCTTTCTTCATGCGTTTTAAGTTCGATTTTGTCTATCTTACTTACATTAAAGTCAGAGTACTCTTTATAGAAAGCTAACCCTTCTTTAATGCTCATATTTGTTTCAACATTATTGCCCATCTCTTGAGCTAAATCATCAATTTTTGTAACTGTTCCAACTGACATTGCTTTTTTAATAATAGCTTTGATAACTTCCTGTTGTCTTTCGTTTCTACCTATATCGCCACGTGGGTCTTCTTTACGCATTCTAGCATATGCTAATGCGTGTCTACCATCTAATTCCATCTCGCCCTCATCGAATTGTAGTTTCTCAGCAACTTTATCATCACTATTTTGTTCAAAATCGAATGGGACATTAACCGTTATACCGCCAAGTATATCTACAACATTTTTAAATGCATCGAAGTTTACTTTAGCATAGTAATCTATTGGTACCCCAAGAAAATTCTCTACTGTATCAATTGTCATTTTCTTTCCACCAAATGCATGAGCGTGGGTTATTTTATCTCTAGTTCCTTTACCAATGATATCTACTTTAGTATCCCGAGGAATACTAAGAAGTTTTAGTTTTTCATCATTAGGGTTGAACGTGGCTACCATTAATGTATCTGTTCTACCTTTATCGCCGTTAGTAGCGTAATCCTCTACACCCATTAATAAAATGGAAACAGGGTCTTTGTTAATAGAAACAGCTTTATCCCGGAGATCCGATTTGTCTCTTCCTAAGTCATCATAAGAATTACTTGCAGCTTGATAGGTTTTAAATGCCTTGTATCCTCCGAATGATAGTAATGCTAGAAATAGTATTATTATAACTAAAAGGAACTTGCGCCTACGCTTTCTTTTTTTCCGTTTCCTAACTAATATACGGTCCATAAATTAACTCCTTTAATCCAATTAATGCATCTTTATAATTATAAATAGTATTCTGTGATTTTTCAAATTTTTTTTCGACAATCTACTACACTATTAGACGATGCTCCTGTATAACGAGTTACATAAATTTTAATTTTTCTCAAAAAATGAATCCTTTTTAAGATAGAAATCTTAAAAAGGATTTTATATAAGTGCCTGCTTCTTTTCTTTACCATCTGTTCGTGTTATAAAATTAGCTAGTTGTAAACTTGCATTACCATTTGAATAATCATTCCATAAATTGGCAAATGCATTAATTTGCGTTTTATTAAAATTATTTTGTTTAATCTCTCTTATGATAGACTCTGTAGAAGTGACAACTGGTCCAGGCATCTGCTTTTCATAATCTTGAATGATTCCTCTTTCCTGTTTATATTCTTCTAAATCATATGCATAAAATATCATAGGTTTTTGATATATTGCATATTCAAATGGGATAGAAGAATAATCCGTAATTAATAAATCAGTAACCATTAATAAGTGATTTGTCTCAGCATAGTCTGAAACATCATATACAAAATTCGGATAGTTATTGATTAATGAGTTAGAAATAGCAGGGTGTAATTTAACAAATAACACATAGTCACTGGATAGATGATTATATAACATTTCCATATCAAGCTGAACTTGATAATTACTGAGTTGCTTATCACGAAAAGTAGGAGCATATAAAATAATCTTTTTATCTTTTATAGTTGGAAATTCTAACTGAATTTGTTTAGAAATTCTTTTTTCTTCCTTCTTGTCATAGAACACATCGGTTCTTGGAATTCCAGTTCTAAGAATAGATTCATTTGGTAAATTAAAGCTTTGGCGAAATATAGTTGCCATACGCTCCGAACCGACTACAGTATAATGAAATTTGTTATAGACCTGTTGAAAACGCATAATTGCTTTCTTGCTTCTGTTCTTTATAGAAGGATCCATTAGCCCAAATTTCTTTATTGCGCCTGCAGCATGCCAGAGTTGAATACAAGTCGTTTCAGGTTTAAAGTTTGTTACAGCTAAAAAACCATAATAGTTATCTACTAAAACAGTAGTTGCTGTTGCTAAATGATAGATTGATTGTACAAATGAAAGGGGATGCTTTAGGCTAAATAGAATTTCTTTATTAATGATATGCTGTTGGAATGGATAGTTACATTTAGGGACTTTTAAGATTATTATCTCTTCTTCTGGTGTCTGTTTACGTATGGCTTGTGCTGTATAATAAATATTGTCCCCAAAAGTTGCCACACCAACAGTTTTCTGCTTTTGGGGAAATAATTTGCATAAGTTAAAGATGAAATGAAATACTTGAAGGTAAACAGAGATGGCAATTTCTCTAACCATTGTTAACCTTTAAATCTGTCTTTATCTTAGTTGTTGAAATACCAATAGTTCTGGGCAAATAAACGACCTCACAGTATTCCTTTAAGTAGTCGAACTGACCTTTCCAGTCGTCCCCCATTACAAATACATCAATTTCATGTTTTTGAATATCCTGGATTTTTTGTTCCCAAGTATTTTCATCAATAACCTCATCTACATAACGAATTGCTTCAAGAATCGCTTTACGTTGCTCAAATGTATAGTAAGCTTTTTTACCTTTCAGTTCATTGAACTCGTCAGCGGAAATTGCTACTATCAAATAGTCGCCGTATTCTTTTGCGCGACGTAATATATTTATATGACCTGTATGAAGTAAATCAAACGTTCCATAAGTAATCACTTTTTTCATTTTAATTCCTCCAATTTAAATGAAGAAGCATTATAGGTCAATATGCTAAATTTCACTTATTATTATAATAACATAAGTTTACATAAAATTAACACAGGGTTTACACTTTGATAATAATTACCACTTTATGAGTTGAGAAGGGAAAATAGAACAGTTATAATTCTAAAAGAGAATAGTTGAAAAAGTGTGTGTAATTTGGACAACCCTAACAATTCCCCCTTTTTAATCGAAAAGTCTTTGACAGTGTGGATAATAAGATTATTAAGGTCCACATTATTAAATATTTCAATGATAAGATACTTTCGAATATAGTTGGTTGACATGATGTGGTTACATCTAAATTCGACACATTATGATATAATATCCATATCTATAATAACTGAGGTGAATGAATTGATTTATGCTGGAATTTTAGCAGGTGGTAAAGGAACTCGTATGGGAAATGTTCCTATGCCAAAACAGTTTCTAACATTAAATGAAAAACCAATAATCGTTCATACTGTTGAAAAGTTTATTCTTAATAATCGATTTGAAAAGATAATAATTGCTACTCCAAAAGAGTGGATTAATCATACAAATGATATCCTTAAAAAATATAAAATTGATTTACCTAAGGTGGAGGTAATCCCTGGTGGAAGTGATAGAAACGGTACAATTATGAGCGTAATAGACCATATTGAAAGAAATTACTCACTAAACGATAGTGATGTCTTAGTAACTCATGATGCAGTTCGTCCTTTTTTAACTCATCGGATTATTCAAGAAAATATTGATCAAGGGCTTGTTCATGGAGCTGTTGATACTGTTATAAATGCTATAGATACTATTGTTGAATCAAAAGATAATGAGTTTATTTCTTCTATACCGAGACGTAATTATATGTATCAAGGACAGACTCCACAAACTTTTAACGTTCAGAAGTTAAAAAGACTTTATAATGAATTAACAGATGAAGAGAAAGTTATTTTAACAGATGCTTGTAAGATTTTTTCTATAAAGGGAGAAGCTGTCAAGCTTGTGCAAGGTGAAATATTTAACATTAAAGTTACCACTCCATATGATTTAAATGTTGCGAATGCCATTATAAAAGGGAGCTTGGATCAATGATAAATCAAGTTTACCGACTAGTTTCTCCAAGACAGTTTGAAGTAACATATAATGATCAATCTATAATTTCCGACAAAGTAATTGTTAGACCAACACATCTTTCTATTTGTGCTGCCGATCAAAGGTATTATACGGGCTCTCGAGGGAAAGAGGCGATGAGGAAAAAGCTACCAATGGCACTAACACATGAAGGGGTTGGGGAAGTGGTTTTTGATCCGACAGGAAACTATAAAGTTGGATCAAAAGTTGTTATGATTCCCAATACGCCGGTTGAAACCGATCCCTTTGTTGGTGAAAATTATTTACGGTCAAGTAAATTTAGATCTAGTGGCTACGATGGTTTTATGCAAGACTATGTTTTTTTAAATCAAGATCGAATTGTAGAACTACCAAATGATATGAATATGGATGTAGCTGCATTTACAGAACTTGTGTCAATAACAGTACACGCACTTAGCCGTTTCAAGAAAAAAGCACACCAAAGAGTTAATACTTTTGGGGTTTGGGGAGATGGGAATTTAGGTTACATTACATGCCTTTTTTTAAAAAAACTATATCCAAACAGTAAAGTAACTATTTTTGGTAAAACAGATTATAAATTAAACCACTTTTCATTTGTTGATGATACGATTAAAATTGATGATATCCCCGAAGGTCTTTCCATTGATCATGCTATTGAGTGTGCTGGAGGAAAAGGAAGTCAATATGCACTAGAGCAAATCATCGATCATATTAATCCAGAAGGTACGATATGCCTATTAGGAGTCAGTGAATATCCAATTGAAGTTCATACTAGAATGGTATTAGAAAAAGGATTAACCTTGATAGGGAGTAGTCGAAGTGGTGCTTTTGATTTTCAGCAAACAATAGCTATTTATAAAGAACATCCCGATATTGTTGACTATCTAAGTACGATAATTGGTAATGTCTTTGATGTTACTAAGATTAATGATGCTACAATGGCGTTTGAAAGTGATTTATCGAGTTCTTGGGGTAAAACTGTAATGAGGTGGATGATTTAACATGAATCATCTATCGTTAAAAAAAAGAATTTTTTTAAGGGCTTATAAATCGCTGTTTAGAGCAATTTATAATGTTTTCTCTTTTTTTAGAAAAACGGATGAGAATAAATTTGTTATTGCTTTATATAGATCAAAAGAATTAGAGGGAAATTTAGAATATGTTAGTGATGAGATAAGAAAAAATATTTCTAATGCTAAGATTCATCTTGTAATTGGTGAGAACAAGATGAATCTTAGACTGTTTAGAGAAATTCCAATGTTATCCAATGCAAGGTATTTGATACTTGATGATTATTATTTACCAATTTACCTGGTACAAAAAAAGAAAGATCTGAAAGTAATACAGTTATGGCATGCAGCAGGTGCCTTTAAAAAGTTTGGTTATAGTACATTAGGAACTAAATTTGGTCCAGGGGCTGATTATTTAAAACTAGTGCCAATACATTCAAATTATACACATGTTTATGTTTCATCTAAAAGAGTAGTACCATTCTACGCAGAAGCATTTAATATGTCGGAAAATAAAATTTTTCCACTCGGAATGCCACGAGTCGATTTTTTTAGAGAGAAAAGTAAATGCGAGAGGATAAGAACAGAGATACTAGAAAAATACCCTATATTAGATGGAAAGAGAATCGTGAAAATATTAGTGGCACCAACATACAGGGCGAATGGCAACCAAGGAGAAACGACATTTAATATAATTGATTCAATGGTTGATATATCACATTTGCTCCATAATAATGTACAAGTTATTTTTAAGCCACATCCTTATACAAAAGAATTAGACTTAAATCGCTTAAGTAAATGTCCAAATATTCTTTTAGCAAGTAAGCATTCCATTAATGAGTGGATGGTAGTTGCAGATGCGTTTATTACAGACTTTTCTTCTTCTATTTTTGAATTTGCTCTGTTAAAAAAGCCAATGGCGCATTTGATTCCAGATCTAGACGAATACGATAAAAATCGAGGACTATATCAAGATATAAATCAACTATCAGATGGGACAATTTTAACTATGAATGACCAATTGGCTGACTGGATAAATAATAGGACTCCCAATGAATACTTTAATTCGTCAAGAATGATTCATTATAATTTCGATGATATTCAAAACATAACCAAAAAAATTGTCTATCATTTTACGCATAAGTAGAAAGGGGTGGGGTAAAAGTGTACCGTACACCAATTGATAACAAGAACGTGGAGATAACAACAGAAGGTGCCGTAGTAAATCAGATAACTAAATTAAACATTAACGGTCCTTACTTGGATATTGAAGGCTATGCTTCAATGAAAGACCATTTTCCGCTTCAAGAAGAAAGGGTACGTAAAACGTTAATGTTTGTTCCAAACATTAATATAGAAGAACTAAGAGAAACAGTTGATGAATATAAAGAATTAACGGATGAACAAATTTTGGAGCATAATATTATTGAGATCGCTTTAGATAATTGTCAATTAAATGAACTCGAAAATTTAGATGAACAAATTTCTGTAGAGTCTTTGCAATCATTAGCTGGATATAAAGGAACGATTGATTTGTCTCTAATTAATCAAGGAAAGCCGTTATTAAGTGGGGATTACAACCTATATATTAAACTAGAACAGCTTGCTCCAAACAATGACAAAATTAAATTCGAAAAAACATTACCGTTATCAAGAGTAAAAAAGTTTATAAAGGGAAGTAGTATTCTTAATACGAAGTTAGAGTATTTTTCATCAAAAAAAGTATTAAAGTATAATTTAGTCGCATCCTTTGATAAATTCAGTAAAACGCTTCACTTAAAGAATACATTGTTACAATCATACGATCCTAGAGATCTTCCGGGAAGTGAATTGTATAAAGAGTCAAGGTATATGAAAGCAATCAAACGAAGATTTTTTAAATTTGTTTATATGTTGTGCAGCATACTGCCTATTAATAAAAGAAAAATATCATTTGCATCTGACAGTCGTTCTGAATTAAATGGTAATTTTTATTTTGTATATGAAGAATTATATAAGCGTAATTTAGATATAGATGTAAAATTTATTTTTAATGAACGAATAAATAATAAAAAAACATTTGGTGATCTAGCTAAAACAGCGCTTCAATTTGCAACGTCTAAGATAATTCTTTTGGATGATTTTTACCCGTTAGTTTACCCACTTAAAATCCGTAAAAATGCTGACTTGATTCAAATATGGCACGCTGCAGGAGCTTTTAAAACATTTGGATATAGTAGGATAGGCAGACCTGGTGGGCCATCGCCAAATTCTAAGAATCATAAGAATTATACAAAAGCAGTTGTAAGTAGTGAAGGAGTACGAGAAAATTATGCAGAAGGATTTGGAATTACAGTAGATAAAATTTATCCTGCTGGGATACCTCGGTCGGATATTTTCTTTGATGTGAAATATAAAGATTATGTTCGCAAAACGTTAACAGAAAAATATCCATTTATAAAAGGGAAAAAAGTAATATTATTTGCACCTACATTTCGGGGAAATGGTCAGGCTTCAGCATATTATCCGTTTGAAATATTGAATTTGAAAAAACTGTATAATGAGCTACATGAGGAATATGTTTTTTTATTTAAGATTCATCCATTTGTCAACAACAAACTAAATATCCCATATGAATATGCTGATTTCTTTTTTGACCTCAGTGATTATCGCGAGATAAATGATTTGTTGTTAATTACAGATATATTAATTACAGATTATTCATCTGTCTGTTTTGAATTTGCGCTACTAAATAAACCGATGTTGTTTTTTGCATTTGATGTAGAAAAGTATATTGAAGAGCGGGACTTCTACTATAATTATTTTGATTTTATTCCTGGTCCTCTATTAAAGACAACGTCTGAAATAATTTCAACTATAAAAGAGCAGAAATTTGAAACGGAAAAGATTCAATCATTCGTTAAGTATTTCTTTGATGATACTTTGGGGAATGCATCAAAAAATGTTGTCGATCACTTAATTATTCCAAGCCTTAACGATAATCCGCTTTATGAACTTGAGGATGAGACAAAGTTATCTCCTCCTTCTTCAAGAATTGAATTATTTGAACGTAGTATTAGAGATCGAAATACTGAAGAAAGTCCGTAATAGTTAATGTTTTAATCTAAACTGTATTGAGTTAAGGTGAATGAGAGAGGAAACATTTATGAAATCAGCAATTAAAGTTATAAAAGAACAAATAGATAATTTTTATCTAATAAGAAGACTATCCATTTATGAATTAAAAAGCCAAAATAAAAATAATTACTTGGGTATGTCCTGGGAAGCTATTAATCCAGCTATCCAAATATTAATATATTGGTTCGTGTTTAGTACACTTAGATCACGTGAGCCAATCGATATGAATGGGATAGAAATACCATTCTTTAGTTGGTTGATTGCAGCATTCTTTTTATGGATTTTCTTTTATCAGTCAACGATACAAGGGTCAAAGTCTATCTATACAAGAATTAAGATCTTATCAAAAATGAATTTTCCTATGAGTGTTATACCAAGTTTTGTTATATTCTCTCAATTTTATGTGCATGTATTTATGTTATTGATATCGATAATTGTACTTCATTTTACAGGATTTACAATATCTATTTACTATATCCAGCTATTGTATTTTGTATTTGCTGCATTATGCCTCTTATTTGCCATATCTCTAATTACATCAACATTGTCTACAATAGTAAGGGATTTCCATATGCTTTTAAATTCGGTGTTACGTATGATGTTATATTTATCAGGGGTATTATGGCCATTAACACTTTTATCAGATCACCAGACATTAATGAGCTTAATGAAGCTTAATCCTTTGTATTACTTAATTGAAGGTTATCGTGCTTCTTTATTTGGAACAGAATGGTATTTTATTACGAACTGGGAGTATACATTATACTTTTGGGGATTAGTAATAATAATATTGATATTGGGATCTACATTACATGTTAAGTTTAGAAGGCATTTTATTGATTATTTGTAAAGGTATGTGAAAAATGGAAAAAGCAATAATTGCAAAAGATATAGTAAAAAAATATAAATTATATAATGGTCCAAAGGAACGATTACTTGATTTAATTATTCCTAGAAGTTATGGGGAAGATTTTTATGCTCTTTCAGGTGTTGAATTTGAGGCAGATAAAGGTGATATTATAGGATTTGTAGGTGTTAATGGCTCAGGCAAATCAACCTTATCTAACATTATTGCTGGTATAGTTCCGATGACATCTGGGGAGTTAATAATAAATGGGCAAGTAGCCTTGATTGCTATTTCTTCAGGATTAAAAGAAGATTTAACGGGTCGAGATAATATTGAATTGAAATTATTGATGCTAGGTTTTAATAAACATGAGATAAAGGAACGTGAACCTGATATTATTGAGTTTTCAGAGCTTGAAAAATTTATTGACCAGCCTGTAAAATCCTATTCAAGTGGTATGAAATCGCGATTAGGATTTGCCATTTCAGTAAATGTTGATCCAGATATCCTTATTATTGATGAAGCCTTATCTGTAGGAGATAAAGCATTTGCTGAGAAGAGTTTCAATAAAATGAGAGAATTCAAAGAAATGGGAAAAACTATGATATTTGTAAGTCATTCCATCAAACAAATGAAGAAATTCTGTGAAAAAATTGTCTGGCTTGAATATGGAATGGTTAAAGATTTTGGAACAGTTGACGAGGTACTTCCAAAATATGAGGCATTTTTGAAAGAATGGAAAAAAATGCCTAAACCAGAAAGGAAGGTATATAGACAAAAAGCTTTGGATCATCGAAAAAATACACCAATAGTATAAGTGATTCAATTATTAAGATCGAATTTAAAATACTAAAGGAGCATTTTTATGAAAAATATTATTATAAGATCAGGTATGTCACCACTTGATACATTTGATGCCTCATATATAATGGATAATAATTCCATTGGAGGTAACGTAGGTAACTTAGTATACCAATATAGTGTCATACGCACATTAATGACTGAAGGAACCTCAATTACTCCGGATTATTATAATTATGACCCAAATAGAGCGGACGAAATTAATGAAAAATTTGATTGTTATATTATCCCTTTAGCCGATGCATTTCGTAAAGATTTTATACCTACATTGAAGAAATATACGAGGTTAATAAAAAAACTAACTATTCCAGTTGTTGTTATCGGTGTAGGCTTACGAGCGCCTTTTGAACCAAAATTAGATGAAGGTTTTCCATTTGATGAAGATGTAAAAGATTTTGTTAAAGCTGTGCTAGAAAAGTCAAATATGATAGGAGTACGAGGCGAGATTACTTCTAAGTATCTCTCTCGTTTAGGATTTCGTGAGGGAATTGACCATACTGTAATCGGATGCCCATCAATGTATACGTTTGGTAGAGAGTTGAAGATTCGTGATACAAACATTACAAAGGAGTCTATGGTTTGCGTGAATTCTTCTAGACTTTCACCTAACCATGTTTTAGACTTTATTTCACGAAGTATGAAAGACTTTCCTAATCACTATTTTATACCGCAATGGATGAAAGAAATGAAGCTTGTTTACAATGGTGCACCACCAATTGCTAAACAAAGTAGTAATTATCCCGTTAAAATGTCTGACCCCGTTTATATGAATAATCGTGTACGTTTTTTCTTAAATGTACCTACCTGGTTAGATTTTATTAGTAGAGCAGATTTAAGTTTTGGAGCAAGGCTACATGGGAATATAACAGCTACTATTGCTGGGACACCTAGCCTTTTAATTCCAAAAGATGCTCGAATGCGTGAATTAGCTGAATATCATAATTTGACTCATGTTTGGGCAAATGATATTACTAAGGATACTAGACTATCTGATTTAATTGAAAAAAGTGATTTCCACCTACCGGAGAAAAAACAAGGGGTCAATTTTGATCACTTTATTAATTTTCTAAATAAAAATGATTTAGATCATATATATAAAGATAGCATGTCGCCTTCAGTTATTCCTTTAGACCTTGAATTATCAAAAAAAGAACTTCTTCCACCTATATATCCAATCAGTGGATGTAGTATGGAGGAAATGGTAATGCGTTTGGAAACCTATTACCCTCAACAAGAGGAAAAAAGTAATAAAGTACAAAAAGAATTAAAAGCTAAAATAGCTAAAAAGGATAAAACGATTAATAAATTAAATGCAACTTTGAATAGAAAATCAGTAAGATTAGCTTTAAAAACAGCAAATATGTTCAGGATATAATGATAGGGGGGGAGGTCATTAGTGTACCTCCCCTTTCATATGGTGTAGGAAAATACAAGAGTATGGTATGCAAAAATAATTAACTCAATATTATAATTATTGATTTTCTCCCCTGAAAGAATGAATAGTCAACCGTAATATATAATGATATTATATATGCAACAACCAATATTATTAAGTTTCTTTTTTATGTGAGTTTGTATTGTAGAGGGTCGCTAATTGGACGTGAAAGGTTGCATTAAAATGAAGATGGACAAAAAGTTAGTTAAATTAATGGATATACCATTTATAAATATTGCAAAAAAGGACCTATTAAATAATAACTTATATCCAAGTTTAGACAAAAGACAAAAATGTTATGTTGTTACAGCTAATCCTGAAATCGTTATGAAAACAAGAGAAGATGCTTCCTATAAGAAAATGGTTAAAAAAGCGGATTACATTGTACCTGATGGAGCGGGTATTGTTATGGCTTCAAAGCTTCAAAAGGAACCAATTCAAGAACGTGTTGCTGGTTATGACTTAATGTTGGACTTATTAGCGTATGCAGATAAGCATGGGTTATCATGCTATTTTTTAGGTGCTAAAGAGCATGTGAATGAAAAATTGGTAAGTAAAGTTAAAGAAAAATATCCGGACTTAACGCTTGCTGGTCACCATCATGGTTACTTTTCAATAGACGATCCTTCCATTGTCAACGATGTTGCAAATAGTAATCCTGATCTTATATTTGTGGCGTTAGGATCACCTCGGCAAGAGGCTTGGATTACGCAGCATATGGATAAGTTCACGAAGGGCTTATTTATGGGAGTTGGAGGAAGTTTTGATGTACTGGCAGGTGAAGTAAAGAGAGCTCCAGAAGGTTGGATAAACCTAAATTTAGAATGGCTATACCGATTGTTAAAACAACCGTTTCGATGGAGGAGGATTTTAAAAGCGGTAGAGTTTATGGTTCGTATATTTTTAAAGAAAAAGTAAGGGCGTGATCCAATCATTGGACCACGCCTTTTTAATTGCCTATATTAATTTATCTCATATATAACTGGCAGTAAGACCCTCACTGATTGAAGTTTCACTTTGTAGTTGAATCATTCTCTTCGTTTGCATCAGCACTGAACTCAGAGTTATTCACATTTGAAGTGGAAAGGTCAAGATGCTCTCTCAATTCGTGCTCTATGTCATTTCTGCTTTGTTCATCTACTTGATAATACCATAATCCGTCATTCATTTTTCCACCAGTTCCGTCTAAACTGACAGAACTTAGAGAAAGATTTGTATTCATTCCATAACTCACAAAGCTCTTCATTTCATTAAAGGATAGACTTGTCTTCATATTGTTGCCGACAGCGGTTATTAAATCATCAAGCTTTAGTATAGATGATGCTGAAGCAGCTTGCTTCACGATTGTCTTTATAATTTCCTGTTGTCGCTTACCTCGTTCTATATCACTATCATATTTCCTTGTTCTGGCCAATGCTAACGCTTCTTCACCATTTAGTTTTTGGTACCCAGGGGTTAAATGAATGGCATTCTTATTATCTTGTGAATCCATTTCAACGATCTCAAATGGTACATCATACTGAATACCACCTAAGGAATCAACAACTTCTATGAAAGCTTCAAAGTTTAAACGAACATAGTAATCTACTGGTACATTTAAAAAGTCTTCGACAGTTTCAATTGATTTTTTGGGTCCGCCAAAATAATGAGCATGATTAATTTTGGTGTAACCATGATCTGGCACATTTACGTACGAATCTCTTGGAATGCTTAGTAGCTTCACACTTTTACTACTTTTATTAAAGGTTGCTAGAATCAATGTATCTGACCTGCTTTTTTCATTATAGCCCCGATTTTCACTATCATCAACACCGATAATTAATACGGATACATTATCCTCTACAGGATCTACCGATTCATTCCTTAATTTGGATGTTTCATTTTCTCTTCCAACTTTTTCATAGGAGTCATTTGCAGCATTTTGAGCAGTTGTATATATATGGAAACCATAAGAAAGGACTGTAATGAATAGTATGGTAAGGGGAATCAGTAAGTACAACAGTAGTTTTTTTCTATTCTTCTTCTTTTTTTTCTTACGTTTTGTGATTCTTGAAAAATTGTTATTTTCGTTAGACATTTTATTTACTCCTCGTCAAACGTACTACATACTATTTTACTATTAAGTGACTAATTCGTAAATTTAAAATTACATTACATTATTGTAAGATGTATGTTTTTCCATTTATATATAAGAGAATTAAGCATTTTTATCCTATTGTAATCTTCTTAATTATTTGGCTGCGATCAGATGCTGGGACTTATGGGTAGCCTAATAGATTCAATCCGACATGTATGCACCAAACGGATTAGTATTCCCTAAGCTTTTCGATGCAAGACATGTCGTATTTACAATAATTCCATCATGAATGTTTACACGTTAATTATCTAACTTGAGTGAAGCAGTTTTAGTTTGTAATTGATCTGTAACGATTCTCTGTTTTCCTGATTCTAAACCCACAATTAAAATGATAGTTGAAATAATAAATAGCATAATAAGTGGAACTTGCCATCCATTTGTTAAATCATGTAATGCACCAATTAAAACTGGCCCTAAAGCTGCTAATAGATAACCAAACGATTGGGCCATCCCTGACATTTCCGCTGCCTGTTGGCCGTTTGATGTTCGAAGACTGAAGAACATCATCGAAAGACTAAAGGCACTTCCGCCAGCAATTCCTATAAAAATAACGGATATAACTAGTACAGGAATAATTCCAGAAAATAATCCTCCAATTCCTATCATAAATAGAATGGCAGTTATACTAGCTAATAGCTTCTGATCATTCATTTGTTCTGCAATGACAGGAATAATAAACGTTACCGGGATAATAGCAAATTGCATAAGGAACAGCATCCAACCAGCGCTATCCGAACTAAAACCATGAGATTGTAATATTTCAGGAAGCCATGTAATTAGCGTATAAAATATTAACGATTGTAATCCCATGAATAATGTAATACACCATGCTAGTGTGGATTTCCAAATAGACCCCTCTGCTTGTGGTGTTGCACTTGTTGTAGGATCTGACTTGTTTTGTTTTTGTAACTGAGGAATCCAAAAAAGCAGGGCAATAAAGGAAAGTATCCCCCATACAGCCAGTGAGCCTTGCCAGCCAATGTCTCCGATAGAAGAAATAGGAACACCTAAGCCAGATCCTAAAGCTCCAAATACGTTCATGAAGACAGCATATATCCCTGTCATTAATCCTATCTTAAGTGGAAAGTTCATTTTTATTAAGCCTGGTAGCAATACGTTTCCAATTGCGATAGCTAACCCAATAAGAATGGTTCCAGAAAATAAAAATATGGAACCAAATAGGGAGCGAATAATAATACCAATTGTTAATAGTGTGATAGAAATAAATATTGTCCATTCTATGCCGATTCTATTTGCTATTTTAGGAGCAAACGGTGATACAAGTGCAAAAGCAAGTAAAGGTAAAGTTGTAATTGTTCCAGCTAACGCATTACTAATTCCTAAATCGTCACGTATATAGGAAATTAGGGATCCAACAGAAGTTAATGGAGCTCTTAAGTTTGACCCAATCAAAATAATTCCAATTAAAAAAATCCAAGTATTGCGGTTTTCTTGTGTCTTTTCTAAAGTTAGTCTATTATTATTCAAAATTTTTCCTCCGAATCTATCATAACAACGGAACTAATCCGAAGTTTATTTCTAAAAAAGTGGTATACTGGAGCAACCTTGTCCTCTATTGCTCTTGAAATTCTGTGCATGCTTTATAATCTTTTTTTAAATTCATTAATATAAGCATCAACATACTTTGTAGCACCATCTATATCTTGATGTCGAATCGCGTCTAAAAGCTCGCTATGAATTTCCTTGTTATAATCGAATTGATTATCCATTAGCATAATATCGCGGATAGAGGAATATAACGGATCTGTCATATGTTCATATAAATCTTGTAGCAGCTTATTATTTGCAGCTCTTACCATATTTTTATGAAAAGTGATATCTGCTTTAATAAAATCCTCCATAGCACCTCGTTCAGCCGCATCCTGACACTGTTTAATACTTGCGTGCAGCTTGTTTATATCCTCTTTACTTCGGCGTTTTGCTGCCAACTGAGCTGCCTCTTTTTCTAAGGCTAATCTAACCTCTAACGTTTCTAGTAGATCAGATTTTTCGATGTAGCGATGCATTGCAGCTTCTAGGGAACTTGATGAACAGACAATCGTTCCGCTTCCTTGTTTTGTTTCTAATAAACCTGCGTGTACTAAAGCATGAATAGCTTCCCTTAATGTATTACGACTAACACCGAATTCTTCCATTAATTCCATTTCAGGTGGAACTTTATCACCAATAGACCAATGACCATTTTCGATTAAATTTTCCATTTGCGAAACAACTTGGTCGACTAACGATATGCGATTCGTTTTCTTAAGCATTCTTTACACTCCAAATTTGTAGGATGATTGGTACATAGGATATATTATCAGATCGTCATAAGCATGTAAATAAAAGCATCCTATTATGTGCAGATAATAAAAAAATCAATTATCCCTTTTACCTGTTGATATTATTTAATTCACATTCTCCCAGTTGGTTAAGTGACCCTCTCTTTTCTCTATGTCTAATAAATAACGTCACATATTTTTCTTTTCCTTTCATGCCTCCTTCTTACTATTCCATACGAATGTAAGGATAGAAGGAGGTGAAGAAATATGGCAACGACACAAATAATGGACTCTTCATTATGGTTGGTATTTGACGGAGGCTTGGATGAGGTAACTGGAAAATCAATCGTTAAGACAAAGAGCTTTAATAACGTCAAACCTACAGCAAACGCAGAACAGCTATATACAATAGCACAAGCGATTGCTGGATTGCAGCAGCTTCCGCTTCATTCCGTTGAACGTAAGGATACCTCAGCCATTGAGCCAGTCTAAGGAAGAAGAAGGTAACTAAGTAAGAAGGGAGGGAATACGTTGAAAAAACTAGAATTGAAATTTGCGAATAAAGAAGGAAAGACAGTAACTTATTCGATTGATCACCCCATAGTACCTGCAGACCCAACTGCTGTTAACGCAGCTATGGATGAAATTCTCAAACAAAATGCATTTTCGTCAAGTGGCGGGGAGCTACTTTCTAAAAAGAGTGCTCGAATAGTAGAACGGATTGTTGAGGAGATAGATATTAATTAACGGCACCAATCCGTAAAGAGGAAGAGAGCTGTACCAAAAGACAGCTCTCTCTCTTTCTAAACAATGGGAATACACGCTCTTTTTCATGATCAGCCTCAGCCTATTGTGAATACAAAGGTGTCTTTAGTCGGTTGTTCTTCCAGCTGGAATCTAGGTGATGCCAGTTATTCTACACGAAGCTGTTTATAACAGCCATTTTTTAAACGTAGTCTAGGCTATATTTTAATTTTCATTTAACTAAAAAGGAGGCTATGGCTATGGATCCATGGATAGCTTTTATTACAGATGTTGGCTTTCCGATAGCTGTAACATTTTATCTATTGCATCGGATTGAAGGGAAATTAAATGTTTTAATCGATTCCATTCATGCATTGCCAGAGCGATTAAATTATAAATAACTGAAAAACTTCGGAGTCACCAGATTCCGGAGTTTTTCATTATCCCATTAAATAACTATGATAGTCCAATTTTCCTACTTACTAGTCACAGTATGTCGATTAATAAGCGAATCTAGTACTTTTTTAACTTAGAAAATAAAAGGTAATCACTTATAATTTTAAGGGGGTTTATCCTACATATAACTGCCAGTAAGCCCCCGACCTCAAGCAATAAAGAGAAGCTAACATTGGTAAGTGAGATCGACTGCCAGTAAATGTTCGATTGCTTCAAGGTCTTTAGGTTATACCCTAGTGGTACTAACAATTAGTGTGGGATAAACAAAATCCCCCAACTGCTTGAGGTTTTCATTTTATAATACCGAGTACCTGTTGCATTACGTTAAGCAGTTAATTGTCTTCAACATATGAAGACAGTATTATTTTTGTGAACCAAAGAAGAGAGGATTATGTAATTCATGAATGAAGAAGTAAAAATCGAACGTGCACCTATTGATAAGGCATTATCAGAGCTTCAAGCTACCATTCAAAACTTTGAAAAGTCCTATACAAGCATGAACAAAGAAGATAATACAGGTGTTATTCTGCATAAGCTTGAAGAAATTAAAAACACATTTGAGCAAATCAATTCTTCCTACCACGCTTTAAAACATAATAACTCAAAAGCTACGAATCAAGCTGTGGAAAAAATGCAAGGAATGGACCATACCCAATCGACTTCTATGTATTGAGATAATGCTTTTGCGTAATATCTATTAAGCTTTTAAGGATGATGTACTATGTATAAGGTAATGCTTCTATTAATTGGAACACTACTAGTCATAATGGGCTGTAGTAATGATGATGCAAGCAAGATAAGTAAAAATGCTTCTCAAGTTAAACAAGTCTTAGAAGATAATTTAACCTATTCTGAAGATGAAAATATGGATAAGTATCTGGAGACAATTGTAGAAGCGAGTAGGGAAGATACAAAAAAACAATTAGAAGTATTTTTTAAGGATTATGATATTACGTATGAACTATTGGATTTTAAGGTAATAGAAGAATCGAATGATCGCATTGTAATTGAGGCAGAACAGCGGGCAACGGCATCATTTATTGCAGCTGGCGAATCGTATCGTGATCATATTGCACATATGGAGTATGTATTTGTCAATGAAAGCGATGGATGGAAAATTGCCAGCTCAACTGTGACGAAAACAAATATCATTAAATAGTAACGATATGACGTTAATTCACATTCTAGCTATCTAATTCGGTGCATGTAGAAGCAACATGCAATAAAAACATAGTTTACGATAATCACATATTTACAGTGCCTTACATCACATGTACGCTAATCATGTAAGTTCAAATCTGAATATTACAACGTTATGTGGATGGGAGCACGCTATATGGCAAAAACAATTATTTTTTATGATTATGATTTTCCTATAGATGGTAATAGACCAAATAGATCTATTTTGGAAGACTTAAATGGAACAATTGTAACTGCTAATTCATTGGAAGAAGCTCTTGATGATGATAAGGTAACTTGTTTTATTAATCTACATGGTTCATTTTTTCCTAAAAATGCTTGGAAGGCGATCTATTCTTATTTAACAACCGGAAAAGGTATGGTTCACTTTGGTGGCATCCCTTTTCGAGTTCCATGCTTTCAAGAAGACGGCAAATGGAAAAAAGAACGTGAACAGACTGCGTACCACCAACAATTAAATATTCACGAGGCTTTGCCAGTAAAAACGAAGCAGGTCACGCAATTACAATTCAATTACGATATTCCCATTTTTAAAGGAAAGGAAAAGCTATTTGCCATCCAAGATACATATAACTTTATCCTGCATGTTACCAAATCCAGTTCTTTAAAGGGAGAAATGGGTGCAGCAGGACCAATGGATGCTAGGATATTCCCTTTGCTACAAGGATTAACGGATTCCGGAAGAAAAGTAGCTGCTCCGAGTGTTCTGATTGAAAATAGAAACGGAGCGTTTACAGGCGGTCGATGGATATTTATCAATCAAAGGATGGATAAACGGTTTTGGAGCAAATTAGGAATTGAATTTTTGGGAGAATTAGCGCTATTTACTAGTCATGGTGTGACGGAGATTTCCTTGCAGGTGAACTATGCTACATACGAAAAAGGGGAACAACCGATGGCTAGCTTACAGATGGAGTCCTTTACCGATGTACCTGTCCAATGGGAGGTTAGATTAACAGTAAGTAGCAATTCAGAACCACTTTATACAGAGACTGTATCAATTAAAGCTAGTAAACAACGCTATAATCATTCATTTATTATTCCGATTACGATTGAACCTGGATTATATCATGTAAGTTGTTATATTGAGTCAGAGAACGGTGAGGTACGCTCACTCCATCAGGGATTCTGGGGGATGGATAAACAGCTCTTGGCTAGAGGGGAGCCCTTATGCTGCGATCGTGATTACTTCCATAAAAACGGACAACCTATGCCAATTGTTGGAATGACCTATATGACCTCAGATGTTGCTCGTTATTTTTTGTTTCTCCCTAATGCCCATTTATGGGATAACGATATGGCACAAATGAAACGTGCTGGGATTAATTATATTCGTACTGGAATTTGGACAGGCTGGCGCAATATGATGTTTATTGATGGATACATGGATGAAGCCGTCCTCCGAGCCATTGATGCCTTTATACTATGTGCTAAAAAACATGATATCGAGGTCACCTTTACGTTCTTTTCCTTTACTCCTGAGGCTTGGGACGGTGAGAATCCTTATCTTGATTCTCGTAGCTTGAAGGCGCAAACACGTTTTATTACGTCGATAGTTTCTAGACATGTAGAAACAACAAATATTAACTGGGACTTAATTAATGAGCCGTCTGTATTTGATCCCAACCGTCCATTTGCTGGTCCTAAAACTAGTCATGATAGCTATGATCGCAGAAACTATCAGAAGTGGCTTAAAGCACGGCACGGAACTGTACGTGAATTAAGAGAAAGGTGGAATGTAACGGAAGAAGAATTACCTTCTTTTGCAGCAGTTGAACCACCAGAGGCCTCTGAAATCAATTTTGGAATAAGGGATATGATGTCTGGGAAGAAAGGATTATGCTGGCTTGATTACACCTTATACACGATGGACATGCATAATAAATGGGTAAAGGAGCTAGCAAGTTCGATTAAGAACTTAGCTGGTGATCAGCTAGTTACTGTGGGACAGGATGAAGCACTTGGTGGATTGCGACCATCCCCATTGTTTTATAGTGAAGCCGTTGATTATACCAGTAACCATACATGGTGGTTTTTAGATGACTTAATTTGGGACGGAATATTCACTAAAACGCCTGCAAAACCTAATTTAATTCAAGAAACAGGAATCATGTATGTTGAAAATGCAAATAATCACGCCAAAAGAAGTGAGGAAGAATTACGAAATATATTAGAGAGGAAGTATGCTTATGCTTTCTCAACTGGTGGAGCGGGTGCAGTTCAATGGCTGTGGAATACAAACTACTTTATGAATAATATTAATGAATCAAATATTGGAGCAATACGTGCAGATGGGACTGAAAAACCAGAGGCAAATGTATCCTATGATTATGGAGAATTCATGTATAAAATAAAAGATTTATTTAGAGGTAGGAAGTTAGAGGATATTGCTGTAGTTTACCCATTTTCTAATGATTTCTCCAATCGTAGATATTCCATAAGGGCGACTACGAAATTAACACGTGTATTAGCTTATGAAATGAATATGCCATTTCGAGCTGTTAGTGAATATCATGTAGAAGAAATATTGAGCGATTTGCCCAAATTACTTATTATTCCAAGTCCACATAATTTTAGTTCAAGTACATTCGATACGATATTAACAATGGTAAAGGATAAAGGCGTTAATCTGTTATTCACTGGTGCAATTAGTATCGATGCATATTGGGGCCATACCTCTAGAACAGAATCGATTCTAGGTAAAACCAAAACACAAAATCTTGTTCGTGAAGAAATACTTGAAATGAATGGGCAGGATTACTTTGTATCGTTTGGGAATGAAAAGATTGGTGAATTGTTGAAAGAAGTAGATGTAGGTGGAAAGACTATGAAAGAAGTTCCATATGGAAAGGGTATGATTTACTGGTGTGGGTTACCTGTGGAGTTAAACGAACGTAATGAACCAATAATAGCTTTATATTCCTATGTTATGAGACGATCAGGAATACCTGAAGAGTTTCAATGGAATAAAGGAAACCTCCCCGGGATGTATGGAAGAAAATTAACCTTCAAACATGGTTGTTTATATATATTTGTATCAGAATGTTCGAAAGATATCGAAATAAAGATTACTGATCAAAAGACGAATACTAGTTATCTATTTTTACTCGAGTCAGAGCGTACTGTAATGTATGCAACGGATATGAAAGGTACTATAACAGCGGTATATCGACCTGAAGAGGTAGAAATTATAACGAAAAATTAGAATAGGAAATGTGTACGAGAAGGAAACGAATAAGGCTTAATTTCTAATAATTAAGTCTTATTTTTCTAAATATTATAATAAAAAGAAAGATTTCTATGCTATACTTGCTGAAAGGTGTTTTTTCTTGTCGATAGTTGTAAAGTAGAGCTATTATTCTATTTTAATTATTAATACATCCAATTATTTCCATTACGCCACTTGATTTGGTATTTACAAAAGAAGTTCAGTTGGGGATTAGGAGGGGTAGTTAGAAACAACAAGGTAAGCGTTTGCATAGGAGTGATATAAATTGTCTTTATTTAATGGTTTTTTACGATGGATATATGATTTTGGTAATTGGCTTTATAAAGTTATGTATTTACATATTTTATGGGTAGCTTTTACCTTATTAGGATTAATAGTATTTGGTGTTTCCCCTGCAACTACAGCCTTATATACAGTCATGCACAAATGGTATGAGAAGGACTTCGATATACCGATATTTAAAAATTTTTATGCTGTTTATAAACAGCATTTTAAGACTAGTAATGCATTTGGTATTTTATTTATGAGCATTGGGGCATTTATGTATATAGATATTGCCATATCGAAAAATTACATTCAATCCTTTTATTTTCATGCATTACTTTTATTTATTGGTTCATTATATGTTATTATGCTGCTCTATTTTTATCCTGTATTTGTTCGTTATAACTTAAAATTCCATCAATATATTAAACAATCCTTTCTTATTGCATTGGCCAGACCATTAGAAACAATAGCAATGATTATTAGTATTATTCTACTTTTATATGTATTCTATTTCCTGCCAATATTATTGGTTTTTGCTGGATCATCAATAATTGCTACACCTATCATGTGGTTTGCCCACCAAGCTTGTTTACAGATAGAGAATAAACAAATGAGTTAGTTTATAAGGGGGGAGATTATGTGGAGATATTGGAAAAAGCCTAGACTGTTATATAAATATATTATTTCTTATTTATTTATATTTCTTGTACCTTTTCTTCTTATGAGCATGATAATTTATTATAACTCGGTTTCCAGCCTACGAAAGGAAATAGAACAATCCAATATTAATAAATTGGAGCAGGTTGAAAACATAACCAATGAGCGAATGAAGGAGTTAGAAACATTAGCAGCGAGAATTTCATATGATCCAAGATTGACGCCATATATGTTTAGCCATAATTATTATGGTGGAGAGGCTATTGATGAATTAAACAAATATAAAGCGAATAGTTCCATCATTGAGGAATTGTTTATTTATTACCATAATGCAGAAACAATATATTCAACGCATGGCTCCTATTCCATCGATGCTTTACTGAATAATAAGTACCGTTTTAATGAATGGAAAAAGCAAGATTTACTAAATGATTTACATTCAACAATTCCGTTTATTAAGCCAATCGATCATGTTGTAATTAACGAGGATGAACATGAGAATATGATTGCTTATTTATTTCCTATTTCTCCTGGGAATCCAAGTCCCTATGGTACAGTCATGTATTTTATAAAAGAAAGAAAAATGACAGATCTTATTCAAAATATCCTTGGTGATTTTGAGGGGAATGCATATATTATTAATGAAGACAATCAAATTATTGCCTCCAGTATTAATGATGATTCTATAAATATAAAGAAAGTTGATTATGCTTCTTCAAGTAGAAGCGGAATTAACAATGTAACGATAGATGGTAAAGACTATTCGATGGTGTCTGTTAAATCCGATATGAGTAATTGGAAATTCATTACCGTAATGGATAGCAATCAATTTTTTAAGCGGTTGGGAAATACTAGTTTAATCGTTTTTATATTATTAGTTATTATATTTATTATAGGTTTTATATTGGCAATTTTACTTGGTAACAATCAATACAAACCGATTCGAAATATCGTTGAAATTACGAGAAAAGGAAAAAATAATACGCAAGAAATGGAAGGAGGTAATGAACTAGAAACGATAAGACAAACCATTACAAATGTATTTGAGGATCATCAAACCTTAAATGAGGCAATGTATATGCAAAAGCCATTTGCAAGGGATCAGTTTTTTGTAAAGCTGTTAAAAGGCGATATTCCGACTAAAGAAGAAATAGAGACTCTTTCCAAGGCATTACAAATAGACCTGAAGGGTGGTACCTATTTTGTTGGAATTATTTATTTCGATAAAGGAATGTTTCATGAAGCTAATATGTTAGAACGTGAGAATTTATTTAATAAATTGTCTGATATGTCATTTGAAAATGCTAATGCTCATGGAATAGATCTTTTATATAATGATGCAATGGCGGTGATTATCAGTATAGAAGAAAGCGCAAAGCAGCCTAGCGAATTACGAAAGCAATTAGTACTAGAAATTCGCCAGTTTATCAAGGAATTCTCGTTGATAGAGCCTACGATTGGAGTAGGAGGTCTTTATACGGAGAAAATACAAATAAATCGATCCTACATTGAGGCGCTTGCAACGATTGAATATAAATTCATAAATCCTCCAGGCAGTATTATTTATTTTGAGGATATTAGTCTAGAGCCAGAGCAGTCTCTTGGTTATCCAAAGGAAGAGCAGATAAAGCTTATTCAAAGTATAAAACAGGGTGATAAGGTTGTAGCAATTGAAACATTGCGTCACATTTTTTCCAAGTTAGATCATAATGATTATTCCATTCAAGTTTTAAAATGTATTTGCTTTGACATTATCAATACAATCGTTAAATCGATCTCGGAAGCGGGTTTGAGTAATAATATTCAAGATTTTAATCGGATAGTAGACTTTTATTCCATTGAGCAGTTACATACAAGATTGGAAACATTGGTCTTAGACATTTGCCAAGAAGTAAAAGGCAAAAAGGAAAGTCATAATGACCAGCTTCGCAATGATATTTTAGCGTATATTCAGGAAAACTATCAACACTATGAGCTGTCCTTGGAAAGTATTGCCCTAAAATTTAAGCTCTCTGTTTCTTATCTTAGTAGGTTTATAAAAGAGCAGACAGGGGTTACCTTTACGCAATACGTACAGGAACTGCGAATGGAGAATGTTAAAAAACAACTAAAGGAGACGCAACAGCCAATTAAAGATATCGTTGTGCAGGTTGGCTATAAGGATGTTGCCAATTTCACTCGTAAATTTAAAAAAATTATAGGTGTTACTCCAGGGCAATATCGTAAATTGAATAGATGAGTTTGAGTGTCTCCATCTATGAGAGGCAAACAGACATGCAAATAAGGAAGCTCCGAATTATAATCCGAGTAAAGTATTATCCGGATCGTAGTTCGGAGTAGTTTTATCCTACATATAGCTTACAGTAAGTCCCCCACTGATGGAAGTTTCACTTAATGCCTGTAATTAGCTATTGTTAAGCATATCAAAAATCACATACTTGGCATACTCCCTATTATTGGGCTCCGGGAATGGAGCAAGGGAGTAAAAGCTGGCGTGGACCAACATATAACCCAAAAGAATATCCTTGGCTATGGGATAAATATGTTCAATTTAACCACAATCAAATTATGGAATTAATGACGAAATATGGGGACATCGATATCCTCTGGCTAGATGCTGGATGGGTTGGTCATGAAAATCAGGATATTCGGCTCGATGAAGTCATAGAAAAGGCAAGAAAAATTCAGCCTTGGCTGTTAACGGCCGATCGAATGATGGGAGGAAAGTTTGAGAATTATATCACTCCAGAACAGACCATTCCAGATAATCCCATACATGTACCTTGGGAAAGCTGTATTACGATGGGTACTTCTTTCTCTTTTAAATATGAGGATACGTATAAATCCACGAAGGAGATTATTTATACACTGATTGAAGTAGTTGCCAAGGGAGGTAACTTAGCGTTAAATGTTGCTCCACAGCCAGATGGACGACTTCCTAAGGGAGCCATTAAACGAATGGAGGAACTTGGAGAATGGTTAGATATCCATGGAGAAGCAATCTATGGTACTAGAATGTGTGACCCTTATTATACACGCGAATTCGCTTTTACAAAAAAAGGAGAAACCACTTATTGCTTTTGGTTAGATAAGCATGAAGATAACGGACATGAAAAAGAGATTATCCTGCCCTATAACAAGCATGTACAACGTATAGAACACTTAGGCCGTGCATCCCAGCTTGATTTCGTGCAGAATGACAAAGGAATTGTTATCAAACTACCTATCAAGAAGGATAGTATAGTAGATGTGTTTCGATTAACGTAAGATCCCGTAGCATAAGGTATGATTTCATACGTTATGCTACGGGATCTATTTTTTTACAGTTAAATCTATTTCTACTTGATCCTTATTTCTCATTAGAACAAGTAATGCCTTGAGATAAATTCGTAGAATCCATTGAAGAAGATAGAGTGTTAACTGTCGATAAGAAAGAAATTATGATTAAAGAAAACCCATCTGTAGCTGTCTTTGAATGGAACGAAGATGAAGAAGCAAAAGAAGTCGCTTTAAAAGATAATAAAATTAATGTTCCAGAAGAAGGAGGGATATATATTTATGAAGTGAAAGCAAAATGGGAAAACGGAGAGGCTTCCTTTATATTTGATGTAGAAGTTAAATAAACGTGCAATAAAGTAAAAGCAACTACCTTAAAGGTTCAGAGACACTTATATGGTGTCTTTTTTAATTTTTTGTTAGTTTAAGTTCTGGAAGATGCTGTGTAGAGTTATAATATCTTCTTCGGCATTACTTTGTAAATTCCTAAATGTCAGTGGTGATGTTATATAACGATAATGTTGTCTAATTTACAATAAAGTCGTTTGAAAAACGCCAGGCATGCTATTCGAAAATCTCATCACATTGTTGAAGTTTGTAAAGACTGCTGTTTTAAAAAGGTGTATGGATTTGTAATCCAGATTCCGTTATACTTAGAATGGAATTTATTCTAATTAATCATTCGTTCAATTCGGCATTATTTGATAATATAAATTTCATACAATCTTTAGATCATTAAAATACATTTTGATAAATCTAAATCCCCCAAGGTTTATCTGTTAAATATAAAGGAGTTACATCATGGACAGTCCAATTTGAGAATCCCCGTTTTAGATACGAAATTTATTCTAAATTGGGGGATATAAAATTGAATAAAAATTTTCCTTTATTATTAACGGGGCAGTCACTTGCGAATATTGGTGATGTTCTCTATATGGTAAGTATTATTAGTGCGATCTTTGCTTTAACTGGGTCCGCAACTGCGGCATCTTTTGTCCCGTTTACAATTACGTCATCTATGTTTGTATCCAGTCTTTTAACACCTCTATTGATTGGGAAAGTGAACTTGAAGTGGTTACTGGCTGGTTCACAATTGGGAAAAACATTCTTAATAGTTGTATTAGGACTTTTGTTAATTGGAATATCTGAATCGAACTATTATCTGGTGTTTATCAATATCGTTGTCATCGCATTTCTTGACGGATGTGCCAATCCGATTAGACAAACATTGATACCACATTATGTGGAGCCGGATGAGTTAGTACGAGCGAATGGAATAGCTGAAACGGTAACGCAATTCATTCAGGCTACTATGTGGTTTGTGGGTAGTTTATTCTTAGTAATGATGAATTCACAACAGATCGTTTGGGTCGTTGGTTTCTTATTTGCAATATCAAGTATCATGTTGTGTTTTTTGGCAAATGTTGAACAACAAACAGTGGAACAGGAAAGCAAATTAGACCAAATTAAAAAGGGTTGGAACACTTTATTTCATACTCCTGTGTTACGAAAAATAGCATTAATGGAAGTATTGGAAACCATCGCAGGAACTGTTTGGATTGCTGCCATCTTGTATGTGTTTGTTAGTGAAGCATTACTTGTAGGTGAAAAATGGTGGGGTTTTATTAATGGTTCTTTCTTTTTAGGGTTAATAGTTGGAAGTATCTATTGTATAAAAAATTCTTCCGTTCTGGAAAGGAAGATGGGCAAGGTAATCTTTATTGGTTCCTTGTTTAGCTTTTTAATAACCATATTGTTCAGTATAACCAGTAATCCAACCATCGCTTTATTACTGTCATTTGGAATTGGATTATTTGGACAAATAAAGGGTATTCCACAGCAAACAGTAATCCAAACCAGTATTCCAAAGATAAAGCTCTCCACTGTTTACACATCCTTGGGAGCCGTTGCAACAGGTGTATTCGGAGTGGCATCCCTTGTTATGGGGATATTAGCTGACTTGCTCGGAGTCAGGATTGTTTTCCTTATTTCGGGATTATTGCTTGCTATTGTTGCTTTGATCGTGTATAGGAATAATCATTTGTTTGTTCAAAATATAGTCGAATAAAATTCTTTAAAATGTGGGTTCGGTACTTTTGGCGAACCCACATTTTCACTAAATGGTGGAAGGACATACGGTTAAAAATATTATGACTTTCATCCTCGATGAAAATATTAAAACATTATTTACCTTTCCACAAATGCGTGCGCTAATCGAATAGTGCGTCCTTTTGAATCGAGCCAGATATTGAAGAACCACTACCTGAAAAATCAGTCGTATTTTATAGGAGCGGGTTAATGAAAAAGAGATATGGTAATGTTAAATAACATAGGAGGAGAAATGGAAAGTCATAAATTTCATGAGTTTTTAAGAATAACAAGAAAATTAAATGAGATTCAAATTATACCATTGTTAATGGGGTCAGTTGGTTTAGAAGTTGTTACAGAAAAGAGCTGGGATGCTCAGGATTTAGATATTCATGTACCTGGTGATAAAAGAGGTTGGGAAGTACCTGCTGAAAAAGCTATTTTTGATTGGGATCGTATTGTACGGCTTATGGATTCTCTTGGATATTGTTTAGTAGATTTACATGAACATGAATTTTTAAAAAGTGGGTTATCAGTCGAGTTTGGCATCATTGATACTTTACCATCTTTCGCAGGAGTATTATTAGAGGGTATAGAAACACATCAAAAGGCAGGCGCAAAATTTTACTTATTAACACTGAAACAATATTTACGTGTACATGAAGCTTCATCTAAAGACAGTTATCGAGCAGATAAAAATAATTAAAAAGATATTCATAAAATAGAGTATCTAAAAACAAAAGCATAACTGCTATTTCATTAGGCGCAGTTATTGAATAAGTAGTGTTCAAGAATTGGGCCAGATTGTTGAGTTAGGAAGAATAATTCTCATATATTGAAAAAAGCACCAATTTTGGTGCCTTTAATTATTTCCTTGGAGTTGTAGGTTTTTGGTGTTCCAAGTTTAATTGTTCAACTTGCATCGTGATTAGATTATTATCTTTTAACATATTCTTATAGACAGGTGTCACACCAAAAGTTATCGCATCAGTTCCCAAGTGCTTACCGTCTTCAGAGTACGTTTTTACAGTAAATTTTATTAAATATGGATGACTTAACTCTCGTCCTTTTTCGCTTTGTTGCATTTCAACTACATCATAGTTTTTCGCCCACCAATCAAATTGGAAATGTATAGAATCCCGTTTGTAATAATTTCCCAAAGCATTGTGAATCTTGTTGTTGAATTGTTCTAACATAAAATGGTCAAAAACCTGTTCCATTCCTTTTGAATCGTGCTTGTGTGAATTTTCAGCTTGAACGGAATTGTAACCCATTAATAAAAAAGCAGATAATACAATTATGAATAGGCATTTCTTCATATTGGTAGCCTCCTTGAGGTTATTATTTTCAAAATGAAGTAGTACTATTCTCTAAAAGATGGTAAAAACGGTGTTTCAAAGAAAAGTTTAACCAATTTTTCATAAATAGGAGCAAGTTTTTCTAGAATATATGTGCAGCATAATTGTTTTAAAGCTATCTTCCATAAAAGGGCGCATTTCCGGAGCAAGGATATGTGCCTTTTTGCATGAAAAGGCACATATTCAGGAAAAACTTATTGTGTAAATTATGGAATTTTGAGATATTAATATTAAGTTAAAGGGTAGAATTGTCAAAGAAGGAGTTAGAAAAGTTAAATGAACAGCAGTATAGGAAGTTAGGTTATTATGACTAAGGATTTTTATTGTGATGAAGTATTAAGTGGTAAAACCCAAGTAAATAAGGTGTTTTAGATAGAAAATGTATTAACCTATTATCATACAAAATCTTTTTACCCAATACATATTGTTGCAATTGCTAAAAAACACATACCTTTTCTAATTACATTAGAAGAAAGTGATAATGGATTATTACTTGAACTACTGGGGGTAATTAAAAAGGTTGCGACTATGGTTACAGAAGAAGGCGGAGCTTGCAGAGTTATTACTAACATAGGAGATTATCAGGACTCAAAACATTTACTTGGTATATAGTCTCTGGAAACCATTGAGACAGTTACTAATCAAACAGGGATGATTGCTTAATAAAGTGATCGCTTTCTTACGTTTAACAAATAAAGTTTTTGTTTCTAGTCATTACGAATAAGAAAGAGTTTTATTCAGTGGAATTTAAGATATCAGAAATAAAAGACTTTACTCCTCAAATCGGACACTTGGTTTCACAGATGGATTACGCTAGAAAAACAACTTTAGAGGCTGTAAAAGGATTAACGACCTCAGAATTAGATTTCTTACCAAATGATGATGCCAATAGCATAGGAGCACTATTATTACATATTGCGGCTGTTGAAAAAGGATTTCAAATTGAGATTTTTGATGGTAAGAGTCCAAATGAGCAAGAGACGGCTGAGTAGGGAGACGCATATAGTCTAGGTGAAAAAGGAAGAAAAAATATAAAAGGGAATCGTTTAGATTTCTACATTGATAAACTTACTAAGGTACGAAAAGGAACTTTAAAAGAATTTTCCAAACGGAATGATGATTGGTTGTACGAAAATAGATTATGGGATAGCAATCCATCTAATAACTATTTTATATGGTTTCACGTATTTGAAGATGAAATTAATCACAGAGGTCAAATACGAATTATTAGAAAGATGTTAGTTAAATAAAAGAGTTGTTCCAGAAAAGTGCGCAATAACGGAACAAAGTTGTGCTAGAAATTGGCCATTTTGTGGAATAGGATATTGTGAGATTTATGATGAATTTGGAACATAGATTCCTAAAGGGAGGTATGGATATGACAAAAAAGGTATTACTAATTATTGATGTTCAAAATGGAATGTTTCAAGAAGAAAATGTTGTCTTTAATGGTGATAGGTTAATAAAAAACTTAAATGATTTATTAAAAAAAGCACGATTAACAAAGACACCAGTTTTTTATATTCAGCATAATGCACCTGTTGGAAAACCTTTAGAATTTGGAACAAAGGGGTGGGAAATTCATTCTGAGATAGCTCCAGAAAATGAAGATATAGTAATACAAAAAGCAACTCCAGATTCATTTTTTAATACATCTTTGGATGAAAAGTTGAAAAAGCAGGGGATTGAACATTTATACATTGCAGGGATTCAAACGGAACTTTGTGTAGATATAACATGTAGGAGAGCTTTTAGTATGGGATATAAGGTGACTTTAGTTTCAGATACACATAGTACCTGGACTTCTAGTGAAATTACTGCACAACAAATTATAAACCATCATAACAGAGCCTTAAATTGGTTTGCAGATGTTTATCCTAGTAGTGAGATTAAATTCAAACGGGCCATTTAGTTGATATTGAATTTTTAGAGAGAATGGGGATTGATATGAACCAATTATACTCATCATTGAAAAAAGCAGGTTTAATTTTCACAAGAGATATATTCCAAGAAGAAGAGGAGTTTATTCTTCTTGAAACAAGGAAAAATGGCTCATCAGAAGTTGATATTACTACATTCGAATCCCTTTTCCAAGATGTAAAAGAAAATCCGACATATAAAGCCTTGTCTGGCTCTCATACTTTTAAATTGGATGGAGTGCAATATACTATGACTGCTAAGGATATGGGCTATCAAAAGTACTTTGACCAATGGAAAGAGCAAGGATTGTTTAATTTCTAATCATTAATCGGGTGCTTTCGCGGAATAAGAAATGCGCACACTATTGTTTACTATTCCTGTTTTTCAGCATTCTGATTGCAAGTATTGGTAAGGAGGTAAAAACGTGTTCGATATAAAAAGTTACTCAACGTTTAAGAAAATCAAACCTGTAAACAAAGGTTGGTCCAGTGACAAAAAATACTATATTGAAACGATGGAAAATGAAAAATTGCTACTCCGTACAACTGATATTTCAGCATATGATACAAAGAAACATGAATTCGAAATGATGAAAAGAATAGCAGAATATAATCTATCTATGTCGTATCCTATTGAATTTGGTATTTGTGACAATGGAAAAAGTGTGTATTCACTTTTTAAATGGTGTGACGGTGAAGATGCTGAAATTGTATTACCCAAGCTTGCCAATATTGAGCAATATGCAATAGGTATGAAATCAGGACAGATATTGAGGAAGATACACAGTATACCAGCGCCAAATGAACAAGAACATTGGGCAACTCGTTTTAATCGTAAAACAGACAATAAAATAAAAAAATACAATCAATGTGGCATAAAAATAAATGGAGACAATAATATATTAGACTACATTGAGACGAACAGATATCTTCTTGAGGAAAGACCGCAATGTTTTCAACACGGTGATTATCATGTTGGGAATATGGTTATTTCGTCAGAAGGAGAGTTGAGTATAATTGATTTCAACCGTAATGACTACGGTGATCCATGGGAAGAATTTAATCGCATTGTATGGAGTGCTGCTGTCAGCCCGTACTTCGCCACAGGACAACTTAACGGTTATTTTAATGGAAGACCTCCCGTTCAGTTTTTTAGACTTTTGGCTTTCTATATAAGCAGCAATACATTATCTTCAATATACTGGGCAATCCCTTTGTGACTGCTAAACTAAAGTAGACAGTTTCCGCTAGATTAGAAGAAACACTTATTTACCCAAATATAC
>NZ_BAAACY010000077.1:0-1036 GCF_039521925.1 Virgibacillus salarius
TTCCAGCTATCATTTTTTGATAACTGGAATCTTTTTTAACTTCATAAGGGCTAATTATGTCCCAGCCCCATTATACGATATAAAAAGAGTTGGTAAAATAGTCTATAAGTAGCTCAGCCGTAGTCAATCTGGATTAATGGAATTCACACCGCAGGAGCTAAGGGAATCTACTAAGGACATCATGGAAATGTACGTAATTTCTGTATGTAAACTTTTTTCTGTAGCTAAAATCATCTCTTGTTCTATAAATACCCTTCTTTTATGTGGCTAATTAACTGCAATAACTTAGGAACTATTTTTTTGATATGATCTATTTCCAAATTTTCTACACCTCTTGGTATTAGCAAGACGATTTGATTAATATAGTCAGAAAGAACAGGTAAGCTATCAGATAAAAAATCAACTAATTCTTGCTTTCTATTCATTTCCACCATTTGAAGGTTCTAATGGAATTATGAAATTAGTTGATAAGTTAACGGATTAACTTTTAGGTGTTAATTTAACCCATAAGAAGTGGGTTATTTTAAATCATTAAACAGAACTAAAGTCCGTATATAATAATAACAAATGTTCTTAAGGGTGGTCTTGTTATGAAAGGGTTACTTAATCGTTCTGAGGAAAATAAGCAAAAAATCAATATCTTTTAAATAGATAGCAATAACAACGTTACGGAGCGTTATATACGTGTTCTAGAAATACGCGAAAAAGAGTATATTGGCTTATTGTTTCTACCATAAAAAAGTAAGACATTTAAGTAAAAAAATATCCTTTCAGCTGGACCAGTACAGAAGAAAGTGGCGCGTGACGGTTAATTATTTCATAATTAAACCTAATTTGTAAATTCTGATTAAACCAATTATAATATTGATACAGGAGAATAAAAGGAGTGTTATCTTGCATTTTTATTTATTTATGCTCATTTCGGTCGTTGGTTTAATTGCTATTCTCTCGTTATCAATAGCAGGGTGTGACTGCTAAACTAAAGTAGACAGTTTCCGCTAGATTAGAAGAAACACTTATTTACCCAAATATACCA